>JANOJK010000671.1:0-7954 GCA_031408165.1 Acidobacteriota bacterium
CGGCCGAGCACGTGCCGCGGCACGATGGTCAAGCCGGCTCCCGCCGCCGCGGTCGTTGTGAGGAACGTGCGTCTCGAGATGTCGCTCATGGAATCTCCTCGCCGAGCGCGATTCTACCGCTGTCAGCTGTCTCCTGTGCGCCTAGGGCCAGTGGGTGCATGATGTTGGCAAGCCGCTTTCGACAAAGCTGCCCGAGGCCGGGCCCCCTGCCGTTGTCGATCTCTTAGCAGCGCGCCGCGGACGGAGTGACGCTGCCACAGAGTCCGACGATTGCAATCGCTGCTATCAGGCCTGTCGGTTTGCTCATAGGTGTTCCGTAAAACCCTGGGTGACTGTCACGGCCCGGCTGCCTCACCACGAATCATTACAGGGTCAGCCTGGTCTTACGTGACCGATCGAGCCCATGTTGTTCCGCTCGACAAGAACGGGCCTACAGATTCCTCAAGGCGACGTTCGGGTCGATCCGCGAAGCGCGGCGCGCCGGCAAGTAGCAGGCGACGAGGCCCGCACCGAGAAACAGCAAGGGCAACAGAATCATCAGCGTGACGTCGGTGGCCGGCATCAGCCGCAAGAAGAACGGTTGCATGGCCGCGCGGGCGATCAGGCCGAAGCCAAGACCCGCGACCAGCCCGATCACCACCGGGCTGAGCCCCTGCGCGATCACCATCCGGCGTATCGCCGGCGCGCCGGCTCCGAGCGCAAGACGCACGCCGATTTCTCGCGTCCTTCCGGTGACGACCTGCGACAGCACACCATAGAGTCCGGCGAGTGCGAGCACGAGCGCCGTCAGGCCGAGCAGACTTGCCGACGAGCTGAGGATCCGTGGGAACGTCGTATCGGGGCCGGCGAGGGCGAGGCCGGTGCCGATCTGCACGATCGCGAGGTCCGGATCGACGCTGGCGATGGCAGCGCGAAGCTGTCCCACGAACGCCTCCGGCTCGGCATCCACGCGTGCAGCGAGGACGAGGCGGGATTCGTAGTGCTGGTCGAGGGGGAGATACGCCACGCCGGACGCGCGCTGGCCGACGCCCATCGCGTCGGTGTCGGCGGCCACGCCAATCACCGTCATCGTGACGGGCGGCCGCTCCGATTCACCGACGGCTCGTCTCCGCTTGAAGATGACGTTCTGCCCGATCGGTTCACTGGCCGGGAAGAGTTGTCGGGCCGCGATCTCGCTCAGCAGGACGACCGGTGCCCGGCCGCGCGTGTCACGACCGTCGAAGGCGCGTCCGCGGAGGATAGAGATACCGAGCGTGTCGAAGAGGCCGGGCGTGCCCGCAACGAACGCGACCTGCGTGCCGGACGACGCGTCGACCGGCGTCAGTGTCGCGCCGAATGTTGTTGTGAGGCCGGCGGGCAACCCCGACGAGATGGACACGGCCGCGACGCCCGGACGCGTCGCCATCTGCCGGACGGCGTTCTCGGCCACCTGGTGTGCGCGGTCTTCGTCGTAGCGCTGCGATCCGAAGTCGACCTGGGCCAACGCGAGCCGCTCGAGGTCCATCCCGGTATCGATCCGGCTCTGGCGCCGCACTTCGCCGGCGTAGAGTGTGGCAATCGCGACGAGCAGTACTGACACGGTCACCTGCATGGCGATCAGGTAGCGCCGGCCGCGCCAGCGGGCCACCGTTCCGCCGCCATCGGCCGCGAGCACCGAGCGGAGATCGACGCGCGTGGACTGCAGCACGGGCACCACGCCCGCGACGAGGAGGGCGATGAGCGTTGCGCCGGAGCCGGCGGCCAGAGTGGCTGGATCCAGCCGTGGGAGCACCTGAAGCGTGATGCCGTTGTTGACGGCCACTTCCGTGCTCAGCACCTTCATCAGCACGCGCGCGACGCCCATCCCGGCGACGCCGCCGGCCATCGTCAACATCAGTGGTTCGGCTATCGACTCGAGGACGAGCTGCCCGCGCGACGCGCCGAGCGCGAGCCGGGTCCCCATCTCGCCCCGCCGTCGAATGTTGCGTGCCAGCGTCAGGTTCGCGAGATTGGTGCACGCGACCAGCAGCACCAGAATCACGGCGCCCATCGTCGTGCCAACAGCCAGTCGCATCAGTGGGGTGGGCACGCCTATGATGCGGCTGCTCATCGTACGGGCGCCCCACGGACGGGCGATGGCGTACGGCGTTCGGAACCGCGCATCGCGGTCGCGCCCGATCGGAAACGCCGCGTCGAGCTGTTTGCCGATCGTGGCCACCTGCGCCATGGCCTGTGTCACGGTCTGGCCGGCAGCGAGCCGGCCTCGGACGAAGACCCACCGTCGGTCTCGTGAGTTCGGCGCGAAGTGATCTTTCAGTTCCGGAAGGGCCCGTCGTGCCGTCTGCATCGGCACCCAGAGGCTGCTTGCGATGAGCCCGCCGTTGAAGAGTCCCTGGAACTCCGCGTCCGCGACGCCGACGATCTCGAACGTCGTCCCGTTGATCTTCATCGTCTGCCCCACGACATCGGCGGTGGCACCGAAGCGCCGATGCCAGAGGCTGTTGCTGATCACGGCCACGGCGAGTGCGTCGGGAAGGTCGTCTTGCGCCTGCAGCGCCCGGCCGGCCTGCATCCGCACGCCGAGCGTCCGGAAATAATCGCCATCGACGATCTCCGCGGTACTCGTCTCAGTTTGGCCCTTCGCCAGGATGGACGCGCGGAACCAGGTCCACCCCGTCACGCTTTCGAAGACCGACTGTCGCCCGCGCAGATCCTGATAGTCCTCCCACGCGAGGTTCATCATCGGCACGCTGCCGGTTGGGTAGTGATAGACCTCAACCACCCGTTCGACGCCGCCGATGCCGGGCGGCGGACCTGTCATCACATGAATCAGGGAATAGACCGCCGTCGTCGCCCCGATCCCGAGCGCGAGCGTGATGACCGAGAAGGCAGCGAACACCGGCGCGGATCGGAGGCGCCGCCATCCGTGCTGGAGATTCCGGCTGAGGTCCATTTACGCATCGTACACCCGGCAGGCGGTCGGCCGCGATTCATACCGCAGGATTTCTCTACAGCGTCATCGCGACAGCTGCTGTATTCGCGGCCTCCTCGACGAGATCCACAGATCGACTTCCCCATCGCGCGATCACACCTTGGACCGGACGTGCACGGGCGCGCCTCACGCACATCCTCGACTTCGCCGGCGACGTCGCCTTCGCCTACTTTGTCCTACTCGGTGGCGACTCCGCGCTGCTCTTCGGACGCTAGCGAGGTCACGTTGTCGAACCCAGCACGAGCCCGGGCGGTTTTCTTACAGGCCGGCGATCGCGCTACAGCGACACCTTCTTCATGTACTCCGCGCTCTGCGCAACGCTCGAGAGCGGGTCCTTCGCGAAATTCCCTCCCTGCTCGACGAAGTAGTGCCGCAGGCCGGAGAGCTTCGTATCGGGCCAGATCTTCGTGAAATCGATGGAGCCGTTTCCGAGCTCCGTGTAGTCTCGGCTGACCTTGTGCATGTCCTTGACGTGCCACATCACGAACCGCCCAGGCGCGCGCAGGAACCATTCGTGAACGTTCTGCGCCGCGTGCGCCATCCAGTACAGATCGGTCTGCATCTTCACGAGCGCTGGGTCGGTCTCCTTCAGGATGATGTCGTAGCCGATCTGTCCGTCGTGATTGACGAATTCGAAGTCGTGATGGTGATACGCGAGCTGCAGTCCGGCCTTCTTGATCTGCGCGCCGATGACGTTCAGCCGCTGCGCCACGATCCGAATCTTGTCGAGGGTGCGCCACGGCTCGTCGAGATACGGCCAGGTGATGTACGACTGTCCAAGTATCTTCGCGCCTTCGATGCAGCGATCGACGTAGCGCGTCAGCTCCTCAATCGGCGCACCGGCGTACCGGTTCAGATCGTAGTGGCCGCTCGGCGTCGTGATCCTGTTCGCCGTCAGCGTGTCCGCAAACACCTTCGCGGGCATGCCGTAGAAGCCAATCGTGTCGGGATCGAAGCCGTAGGTCTCGGCCTCCTCGTAGCCCATGGCCGCGATCTTCTGGATCGTGCCGGCGACGTCGGTCCGCATGGGCGCGCGTACGGTATAGAGCTGCAGCCCCATCTTGAAGCGCGACGCCCGCTGCAGCCCGGGAAGCGCGAGGGCCGCCGCCGCCGAGCCGGTACGGTGGATGAACGTTCGCCTCGTCATCATCCGGCGAGTCTACTCGAAAGAACGGATGGTCGCTTTTCGACGGCTCGTTCAGAACGACCGGGTTGTCCGACGCGATGAACGGGACACCTACCGGACCGGAGAGAACCACCCACCGCATGCCCTGAATCTGCCCGCCGATCTCAAGCCCACGCTCGAACATTTGGTGGATTCGCCACGACTGGCTCGATTGCTTCAGCGCGTAAGTGCCGTCAGCGATCGCCGCGGCGAGCGACGCGACCTTCTTCGGATCGTCGGACAGCTCCTTCCCGGTCCTACGTCGGATCAGACATCCCGGGGATTGTAGCCGTCGGGATCTCTTGGAGCCGAGAGTGTCATCGGCCGCCGGCGCGGATGAGAAACCGCTACGCGGGTCGGACCATCGTGAGGGTGGAAGGTGAGGCGGTCTGGGAAACCGAACGGCGCGAGGCGCCAAACGTCACAAACATTCGTAAAACGCCGGCGCAACTACTCAGCATCTGGTTCGCGGAATTAGGCGTTTCCGAAGAACCCGGATGTGGATTGGGAGCAGCGGATTTAACGGCCCGTGCACCCGAACCCATCGCACGGCCTCGGCCTCATTCTCAGACCACCGCGACGACGTCGAGCTCCACGTGCGTCTCATCCTTCATGCAAATGTGCCGCTTTGGGTTCTTCTCACATACCCATCCACGCAGCCTTGCGCGCTTGGGGAACTGGTCGCCAGGATTCACCATGCGCGGCAGCGCGTTCGGATCGGGGATCAGCTCTCTCAACACGGCTTGAGCTGGACAGCCGGGGAATTCGCAGGACTGGGTTGTCGTGCTGACGGCTCAATAGCGCGGACGCGGGAGCGCGGGGCTGTCAGGCCTCGCGGTCGTCTCCGCTTCCTGCTCTCGCCGTCGCCGTCCGCGTCGCCGTGGGCGATGGTTGGCTGGCGCTCGTCACGCGATTTCCGCCTTGACGCGGGACCGTCGTCCCGTGGCCTCACCGCAAATCGATCACGAGGAGGTCGTCACGTCGAGGAGCCAGAAATCCAGGGACGGTCCGTCGCCCTGCATGTAGATCAAGCCCTCGCCGTTGGGCAGGAAACGATGCCGTTGGCCTGAAGTCCGCACCCAGATGTCCGGGAGATCCACTGACGTCCCGCGTTCGAGGTCCCGGAATGCGCCAGGTCGTCGAACTCACCCAGATAGGTAGAGAGTTGACGCGATATCACCGACCGGTACTTCTCCGCAGAAAGGCCACCAGATCCACCACCTCGCTGTCCGCCAGCGCATCGAACAAACCCGGCGGCATCATTGAGACCGCGGTCGCCTCGCGGGACTGCACTTCCGACTTGTTGATGACGGCATTGTCCCGGCCGACCAGCCGCAATGTGATTTGCCGGTCCGTCTCTGCAATAACGTTCCCCGCGTAGGTGCGGCCGTCACGCGTCGTGACCACCACCATCTTGTAGGCGTCCGAAACCTCTGCGTTTGGCTCCAGCACGTTGAGCAGCAGGTAATTCAGACTGGTTCGGTTCGACCCGGTCAGCTCGGGACCGAGTGTGCCGCCGTCGCCGAACATCTTGTGACACGGTCCGCAGGTCCGCTGGAACACGTCACGGCCGTTCTGGAGCTTGGCACGGCTCAGGGCCGTGTCGTTGAGCAGACCCCGGTATCGCGCGTATGACTTCTCCTCGCCGCTGCGCTCGATGGGCCCGTAGACCTCCGTGAAGCTGGGGCCTACCAGTCTGACCAGCTGCCTGGCGATGTGTACCGGGACATCGGTATTCGGCACCCGCTTCTCGACCATCGCCTCGGTCAGGATCCGACCATACCTTTGACGCGCCGATAGCGTTTGCACGACCTCTGATCGTTCGACGGCGCTGAATCTCGCGTATCGCTCGATCAACAGTCTGCCGAGAGACTCATCGTCGAAAGCCGCGATCGCGCGAATGGCATCGAGGCGCAAGGCGGGATCGTCCAACGCAGCAGGCAGCGCCGAGACGAGCTGCGGTCGCTGCTGCGCCGTCAGAACCTGCAGTGCGCGCTTGCGCTGGTCGGGCGCCGCGTCTTTGCGCCGGATCGTGGTGAGGTGCCGGAGCGCCGCCGCCGTGTCGCCGAACTGATCGGCGATATGCTGCGCCACTCGGGCGACGGTCGCATCCGATCGCCGCAGACGCGGATAGAGCGCAGCCCACGACGGGGACGCCGTCAGATCCACGCGTCCCTCGAGCCCGTCGCGCATGCCCTCCAGCAGGCTGATCTGAGTTGCTGGTGCATCTGCGATGGCGGCGACCAGAGCATCGAGGGCGTTGGCGTCGACAGCTCGCCGGGCAATGAACTGCGCGAGCAGCGGGATTCGACTGTGTGAGGCGTACTCGAGCGCAACCTCTGGGTTCTCCTTGACGAGCGGCTCCACGCCGAGCCAGGTCATCTTCGGCAGGTTGTGATCGTCGGCGTCCTCCGCATGCGTCATGAGCTCGCCCGCAATTTTCCAGCGGTGTTTCGGGTCGAGCCGCTGAAGCGCCGATGCCAGATACACGCGCACCACCGGCGAACGATCGTCGCGTGCCATCCGCCCGAACTTGTCGACGGCGGCCATGGGCGGCGAGCGGTCCTCGCAGAGCAACTGAATCGCCCAGGCACGGACGTACTCGTCGGCATGTTGCAGCAGCTGAGTGAGCGCCTCGGCGGTCCAGCCGCCCGAGACATGAAGCGCCCACATTGCGCGCAGTCGAATATCCGTACTTGTGGTTGAACCGAACAGGTCCCGGAGTTGAGCGTGTGTCTCAGGTTTCAGCATGCCCTTCACCGCTCGACCCTGCAGAATCACACGCGCGCGGCGGGCATGCCAATCGCTGCTGTTGGTTTGCAGATCGACGAGCTGGCGATCGGTCATCTTCCGCAGATCCGAATAGCGGCCTTCCCATGCCCGGGCCAATGAGGTCGTGGGAGCGATCCGGAAGATGCGCCCGGTCTCCTTGTGCAATACCTCGTTACCGCAGATGTCTCCGTCGTGCCAATCGAGCACGTAGACCGCGCCGTCCGGACCGATCTCGAGGCTGAAGCCGATCCACTGCGCGCTGTTCGCCATCACGAAGTCGTGGCCGTGCCGCGCCGTGAAGCCGGAGCCCTTGCGCACGAGGACGTCCGACAGCACGGCGTGTTCGTGCATGTTGGCCATGAAGATCCGCCCGCGCTGGGACTCGGGAAACGCGTCGGACTGATACACGCGCGCCCCGCCGTGAGCGGACCGATGGCGATGGTCGGCGATCGTCTTGATGTCGCTGTACACGTATGGATTGAAATGCTGGCCACCCTGCCGGTGGTAGATGCCGCCGGGAATGACGTGCCAGAGGTGCGGAATCACGCACGCGCTGATGAAGAGCTGACCTCGGGCATCGTAGTCGACGCCCCATGGGTTGCTGAAACCGTGCGCCACGACCTCGAACACATCTTTCGTCGGGTGATAGCGCCACACCCCGCCGTTGAGGTCGATCCCTTCACCGGACAAAAGATCCGCGGGAAAAGGTTCTTTGGGTTTGTAGATGCGCCCCTGGCCCTGCGGCTTTCTGATCTTCGAAGGCGTAGCGAAACCCTGCAGCCCATAGAGCCATCCGTCCGGACCCCAGTGCAGGCTGTTGATGGTCTCGTGACGATCGAGGATGCCCCACCCGGTGAGGCGGACTTCGATATCGGACATGTCCGCTCGATCGTCATCATTGCGATCCGGCACGAACAACAAGTTCGGTGGAGCGCCCAGAAACAGACCGTCGAAGCCGACGGCGATGGCGGCGGGGAACGGAATCCCTTCGAGAAACACCTTGCGGCTATCGGCCACGCCGTCCCGATCCGTGTCTTCGAGGATCA
>JANOJK010000717.1:0-4396 GCA_031408165.1 Acidobacteriota bacterium
CCCCTTCCGTCGATCTACGGCCCGACCGCGGATGAAGGGTAGACTCTGGCTGCTGCCATGTGCCGTGGGGTTCGTCCTCCTGGCCACGATGAACTCGGCCGGGTACCGGTACGGCGCATCCGACCAGGCGTTCTACATCCCCGCGGTTCTGCGTCATCTGGAGCCCGCGATCTTTCCGCGGGACGCGGCGCTCATCGACTCGCAGGCACGGCTCACGACTTTCGACGAGCTGGCGGCGGGCGCGGTCCGGTTGACAGGACTGTCGCTCCAGCACCTGTTTCTCGGTCTCTACATCGTGACGCTCGCGCTGCTGCTGACCGGCGCGGCGCGCATCGCTGCGCGCCTGTTCCAGGCGCCGTGGACGATCGTGGCTGTCGGCGCCGCGTTGACGCTGCGGCACGCGATCGCGAAGACCGGCGCGAACACGCTCGAGGGCTACTTTCATCCGCGGCAGCTCGCCTTCGCATTCGGGCTGCTCGCGGCCGCCGCCTTCCTCGAGCGCCGGGATCGCCTCGCCATCCCGCTCGTGCTGTTTGCGGCGGCGCTGCATCCGACGACGGCCGCGTGGTTCGCCGTCTGGCTCGGTGTCGCGTTCTGGCTCGCCCGGCCTGAGTGGCGCCGCAGGATGGCGGCGCTCGCCGTGGTACTGGCGGCTGCCGGAACGGTCGTGCTGATCCGCAGCCCGCTGGCCGGACACCTGGCGCGCATGGATGCGGACTGGCTCAGGGTGATCGCCGACCGCGACTATCTCTTCCCGATCGCCTGGCCCCTCGACGTCTGGTTCACCAACCTGGTCTCGGTGCCGATCCTGGTCGCCTGCTGGCGCGCGCGGCGGCGCGCGCAGATCACCGTGGCCCGGGAAACCCCGCTCGTCGCCGGCGCCCTGGCGCTGGTCGTAGTGTTCTTCTGCTGGCTGCCGTTCAGCGCCGTTCACATCGCGCTGGCCGTGGAGATGCAGGTGACGCGGGTGTTCTGGATGCTCGACGTGCTCGGCACGATCTACGCGGTCGGGTGGCTGTGTGAAGGCGCCGGAAGCGCCAGGGGTGCGTCGTGGCGCGCGGCGGCCGTGGCCTGGACGGTGATCGCGCTGTCGCTGTCGCGCGGCATGTATTCGCGCGTCGTGCAGTTTCCCGACAGGAAGATCTTCGCGGTGGACATCCAGCACGCCGACTGGCGCGACGCGATGGCGTGGGCGCGGTCGACGCCGCCCGGCAGTGGCTGGCTGGCCGATCCGGTCCACGCGGCGAGGTACGGGTCCAGCCTCCGCGCCGCGGGCCACCGGGATGTGCTGCTCGAGCTGCTGAAGGATCGGGCGATTGCGATGTACGATCGGGATGTCGCGATGCGGGTCGCCGACCGCGAACGCGCCCTTGCGGTGCTCGCGTGGGACACGCCCGACGGCGCGCGCGGGCTCGCGCGCCGCTTCGGCCTCGACTATCTCGTCATCGATCGCGAGCTGGAGCTGCCCCTTGCGCACAGGTCGGGCTCGCTGTTCATTTACCGGCTGCGGTAGCCGTCTGCCGCCACTCGGGCACTCCACATGAAACCGTTCGTTCCACGACGCAGCCTCCGCAGCGGCCACCTGATGACGGTGTTCTGCTGGGCCGCACGCCGGCACCTGCCCCTCCCCGAGCCCGAGGCGCGACTCTTCCAGGTCACGCCCGATACTCAGGTGCTGGCGCATTGCTACTGGCAGGCGGACCGGCGCCGCCATCCGACGCTGCTGGCGCTCCACGGCCTCGAGGGCTCGAGCGCGGCGCATTACATGCGCGGGCTCGCCTACAAGGCGCGGGCCGCGGGCTTCAACGCCGTTCTTCTCAACCAGCGCAACTGCGGCGGAACCGAGCACCTCGGGCCGGGGCTCTATCACTCGGGCCTGATGGACGACGCCGCGTCCGTCATCCGCGAGCTCGCGCGCACCGACGGTCTCGATGGGTTCGTCGGGGCGGGGTATTCCCTCGGCGGCAATCTCGCGCTCCGCCTCGCCGGCAGCCATACGCCGGCCGATCTGCCATGGCTCAAGGCCGTGTGCGCGGTGTCACCCGTAATCGAGCTCGAGCAGTGCGTCCGCGCGCTGGAGCGGTCGTCGAATTTCGCCTACCAATGGAACTTCGTCCGGCACCTCAAGGGACGCATGCGGCGCAAGAACACCTGCTTCCCGGGTCAGTTCGATCTGTCGAGGCTGAAGCGCATCCGCACCGTCCGGGAGTTCGACGGCGCTTACACCGCCCCCTCCTTCGGGTTCGAGAGCGCCGAGGACTATTACCACCGCGCCGCCGCGCTGCGCGTGATCGAGCGCATCCAGATCCCGGCCCTCGTCATCACGGCGGAGGACGATCCGTTCGTGCCGGTCGATGCGTTCCGGGATCCGAAGGTAACAGGCAACCCGCACATCACGCTCGCCGTCACACGACACGGGGGACACTGTGGCTTCCTTGGCGAGCCTGAGACCGCGCAAGACGACGGGTACTGGGCGGAGGCGCGGATAGTGGAATTCGCCTTGAGCCATGCGAACTGACAACGGCAAACGCCAGAAATACTCAACGTCGAATGCCTAATGCCGACCCGAGCTGTTTGGCGAACTCGGGTCCCTTCCCTTGCTCCTCATGCTTGAAGTACACGAACGCGTCCGTTGGACCGTCGAGCTGTCGCATCACCGAGGCCCAGCGCTCCAGATCGGCAGCCTGATAGCCTTCATCGCGTAACCGGAAGTAGGCGTAGTCGGCGGTGATCACGACCGGTGTGCTCATCTTGTCGCTGTCAGCCACGCACAGCGCCAGATTACGCCGCCTCAACGCCTCGAACACGGCATCGTCATGCCATGACGGGTGCCGGAATTCGAACGCGGCCCGGGTGCCTTCGGGGATCAGCTCCAAAAACGCTCGCAACACCGCGTCGTCCCGCTTGAACGTGGGCGCGAGCTGGAACAAGAGCACACCCAGCTTGGCGCCGAGTGTTGTGGCCGTTCGACAGAACGTCTGCGTCAGGTCTTCGCAACGCTGCAGCTTCGAGTCGTGGGTTATTCGACGGGGCGCCTTCAGCGTGAACTTGAAACCGTCGGGAGTTCCCTTCGCCCATCCCTCGAGCAAGGCCGGAGTCGGCATCCGATAGAACGTGTAGTTCACCTCCACCGTATCGAAGTGCCCGGAATAGTACGCCAGCATCTTCGAGGTGGGAAACTTCTCCGGATAAAAAGTCCCCCGCCACTCGGGATAGTTGTAGCCAGAGGTTCCGATAAGGTAATTCACGAGTCCATGCTAAATGGTAGACACCAAATGGCAAATGCCGAATGCGGACTGGCCGATGTCACCTGCCCGCTGCCAGAGGAGTTCGGTTCCGGGAAGGGCTCGTCCCAGCGTCGAACAGTTCAGGGCAGTCCGCGCCGGTCATTGCAAGGGAAATAACCTTGTTTTCAACGGCTTGTAACCAGGTCGCCCGCTGGCACCGCGTTCGCTATCCGATCTGAGCTCCCTATGTCCACCTTCAGATACGCCGTCCGCACGCTGTTCAAGACGCCTGGCTTTTCCGCCATCGCGGTTGCGACCATCGCGCTCGGCATCGCCGCCAACACCGCTATCTTCAGCGTCGTCAACAGCGTCCTGCTGCGGCCGCTGCCGTTCCGCGATGAGGCGCGGGTCGTCAAGGTGTCGACCACGACGCGCGACGAGAAGGACAGCAACCACTCCGCGGGCGACTTCCTGGATCTTCAGCGGAACAACCGCACGCTCGAGGCCCTCGCGGGCTACCGGGAAGATGTGGTCGCCGCGGCGGCCCGGCCCGGCGAGCCGGCGCAGCTCGAGGCGGCGTGGGTCACATCCGAGTTCTTCGACGTCCTCGGGACGCCGCCCGCCCTCGGCCGTCCGTTCACCCGCGCGCAGAACGCCACCGGGGGCGAGAAGCTCGTGGTCTTGAGCCGCGCGGCGTGGCAGCAGCTGTTCGGGGACGACGCCGCGGCGGTGGGGCGGCCGGTCCGCATCAGCGGCGATGCCTACACGGTCGCCGCGGTCATGCCGGCCAGCTTCGGGTTCCCGCAGGGGGCAAAGGTCTGGCTGCTTTCGCCCCGGCCGGTCCCGCCGTCCCCGATCGACATGAAGGATCCCCTGACCAATCGCGACGTGCAGTACTTCCACGCTGTCGGGCGGCTGAAGCCGGGCATCACGCTCGCCGACGCCCGGGAGGACCTGCACCTGGTCGGCCTGGCCATCCAGCAGCAGCACGCACAGACCAGCAGCGGACGTGACGTGCGTGCCACGCCGATCCGCGAAAACATCGTCGGCGACGTGCGGGACGCGCTCCTCGTCATCCAGGGAGCGGTCGGACTGGTCCTGCTGATCGCGTGCGCGAACGTTTCGAGCCTGCTGATCGCGCGCGCCACCGGACGGCGGCGCGAACTGGC
>JANOJK010000718.1:0-7269 GCA_031408165.1 Acidobacteriota bacterium
AGTACTGCAAGGCCGCGCTGCTGGCGTAGCCGTCTGACACGTGTCGGGCGTCGTGCCAGGCCGTGCCGGGTCGCTTTGACGTCGCGTCAGTATCGCGTTCAATGTCGAATGCTGAATGCTGAATGCTGAATGCTGAGTGCCGGTTCGCTCTGACGTGGCATCAGTATCGCGTGCACGGTGTGACCGCCGGTCGGCCGGCGGCGGGAGGCGTGCACGGCGGCGGGGGTGGAGGTGGAGGCAGTGGCTTTCGCTCCCCGGCCCGGACGAGCGGCACGGGGACGGGCAGCGGTTGCGCCCGGCCGATCCAGACGAGGGTCAGGACGGCGAGGACCGTCATCGCCACCGCAAGCGCCCAGGCCATCTGCGCCGCCCATCCTGGCGCGGGTCGATGGTCCCCGCGCCAGCCCAGGTCGTCGGGGATGCCGAGCACGAGGCGGGCAAGGATCTGCAGCGCCAGGCGGGCGCCTGACGGCTCCCACTCCTGACAGTCCCAGAGATCGGAGTCAATTTCCGCGCGCCGCGCCTGCCGCACCTCCGGCGCCATCCCCCACGTATAGAACGTGGTCCAGCCACGGACCAGCGCGACGGCCAGCCGCACGAACAGCGCGGTCACGCCCGTGCCATGCGCCGGCGGCCAAACGGCACGGCCGCGCCGCGGTCCGGCGCGCTCTCGCGCGCGGCGACGGCGCCGGCGTCCGTGAGCTTGTACAGGCGGCGGCCCGGTCGTCCGCCGTCCGCGGCAAGCTGAGGATCCTCCCAACGGCTCGCGAGCAGGCCCATTGCCTCGAGACGACCAAGCGCGCGATACAAGGTCCCGTAGGCGGTCAGGAGCTTGCGGTCCGCGTCCGGCGCGAGATCTTTCGCGATCTGATAGCCATGGCATTCCCTGGCCGCGCTCTTCGGCAGCCGTGCGATAGCCAGCAGGATCGACGACTCGAGCGGCAGCAGGCAGCCGGGCTTGCGTTTCATGGACTCGTATTATAAACAGATATCTGCTTATAATCCAGCGTACCGATGGTTCGGCGCTACCTCGCGGCCCTGGGCTCGTCGCTCGCGCTTCATGCGCTGGCCGTCGCGTGCGTCGTGTGGATGCCGTCAGCGGCGGGCGGCGGCACCAGCAGCACGGCCAACGAGATCGCGGTCTTCATCGTGCCGCCGGCTGAAGAGGCCAGGTTCCCCGGCCTCAATCCCCTCAACGCCAGCCCGCGCGCGTGGACGGTGCCGCAAGGGGATGACTCGTCGCTCCGGATTGGCGACCTCAGGATTGAGGTCGGCAAGATCGGCAGCCGCGCACAGGTGTTGTTCCCGTTCCTGACACCAGGGCTATCACTCGAGAGCTTCCTGGACGGCCCGCGCCGGCATCCGCAACCGCGGACCGAACTGCGGAATCCCCTGCTCTCGCCGCGCGAGCGCGTCGAGCAGAACGCCGGTGGTCCGCTCATCCTGAGCGATGCGGCGCTGCAGTCGCTGGTGGACACCTCCTGGGCTCGGCGGGATCGATGGGCGGCGTTCGAGCCCCTCAGCCGCCTCGCGGACACGCACGATCCCGACACCGGCGCGCTGCCGGCTCTCCTCCAGCGGTACGTCGATCAGAACTCGCTGCAGCCGTATGCGGACCAGACCTCCCGCGATCCGCGGCTCTGGGCGCAGCTGGCGCTGGCGGCGGATCACGTCGACTTCATACGCTTCATCCGGCGATATGCCGCGGCGCATCCCTCGACCCGGGCCACGACGGAGCTGCTGTTCCTGCTGGATCGAATCGCGGAGGCCAGCCGCGACGCGCTGGCGGTGCTGCTCGGGAGCGACCCCGCGGAGCAACTCCGCTGGACCCACGACACCCATCCGCCGGCGTACCGGCTGCTCTCCGAGATTCGCCGCTACTACGAGGACGAGCTCGCCCGCCTCGACCTGCGCACGAACGAGGCCGTCACGGTTCACTACGAGCGGCTGCGGCTGGCGATCCTGGAGGGGATCGTGCGGACGACGCCGAACCACTACCGTGCGAACGACGCCCGCTTTCTGATCGGCGCTATCTACTGGCGGCAAGGGCGCGCGCCCGAAGCGCTCCGCTGCTGGAGCGATCTCACTGAAGCTCCGGGCGGCAGCCATGCGATCGTGAGCACGGACCTCGTGCGGGCGCTGGGCCGCCACCCGGTGGGCCGGAGGTCGGCAAGCGGTCCGTCCGTGGACGCCGCGCTCCGGCGCGAGATCGACCAGATCCTGAAGAACCAGCACGGCCGCTGGGTGATGTTTTCCTACGATCGGCTCCGGCAGTTCGGGTACCGGTTCGACAAGTTCTGACCAGACGGTGTGCGCGGTGGCGAAGCTCTCCCGTTCGGGCTACCGCGGCCAGAGCCAGCCGAACGTGCCGGCGGTCAGCATGGCGTAGAGCAAACCGTCCACCGTCGCCTTGATGGTCGTGCTCCAGGCACGGTGGTACCAGATCGACATCTGCCAGAGCGCGAGCGAGTAGGCGATGAAGGCCGTCGCCCCCGCGAAACGGAACACCTGCACGTAGTGAGCGCCCGGTGGCAGGGCGCGCCCGGCCACGTACGCCGCGCAGATGCCGACGACGATCAGGTAGGCGAACCAGAGGCCGAGGTTGCGACCCATCGACATCGCACCGCTCGGCCACACGGTGGCGACCATCACCGGGCCTTTGCTCATCTTCTCGGTGAAGCCGGGCGACCGCATGTCGGCGCGGTCCTTCGGACGGGGCATGAGGTAGTCGCCGGGCGGAATCGCGAATGGACGGAGGGCGGCCATCACCTCGTCCTCCCTCGGCACGGAGCGATAGTCACCCTTGTGCCAGGGGGACAGCATGTGAATGAGCGAGCTCGCCACGAATACGAGTACGGCCGCCACCAGAATCGGAAGCCAGAGCGCGGTCAGACCTGTCATCAACTCTCCTTGTGAAGCTGGATGGCGCGGGTCAGCCTACCGCACATGACGGTTCTTCGCACCGGCGGACGTCGGCCCGTTGCGTTTGGCCGCACGGAGATTCCGCCTTCTGCCTTCTGCCTTCTGCCTTCTGCCTTCTGTCTGCGTTACCGGCCGGCCGCCGCCGCGGCCAGCGCGTCCAGGATCGCGCGCCTGGTGATCGTCTGTTGTGCGTCGCGGCTGATCGTGGCGGGCCAATCGCCCGGCTGGAAGCCGTAGTAACCGAACTGCGAATGGTTGCCGCCGTCGATGCGGATGA
Organism: Acidobacteriota bacterium; assembly: GCA_031408165.1. Classification (GTDB taxonomy): domain Bacteria; phylum Acidobacteriota; class Vicinamibacteria; order Vicinamibacterales; family 2-12-FULL-66-21; genus JAICSD01. Next base: position 3,200 of record JANOJK010000718.1, read on the forward strand.
CGCGCGCGGAGGCGGGGAGGTTCGCGCGGGTGCGCTCCTGCTTCTCCACGTCGGCGACCGTGTCGCGGGTGCCGAACACCCGTGTCATCGGGATGAGGGTGGCGGCGAGGGAGAAATCGCGAGGGTGCGAAGTGCCGATGAGGACGGCGCCCGCGAGCCCGGGGAAGCCGTCACGCACGGCGGTCGCAGCCAGCACGCCGCCGCGCGAGTGGCCGGCGACGACCCATCGGTGCAGCCCGGCCCGTGCGGCCGCAGCCCTGGCGCGGTCGAACACCTCCGGGCCCTCCGCCCCGCCGAAAGCAGCGCGGCGCGGGACCTCGACCAGCAGGGCGGTGTACCCGGCGGCCGCAATCGCGTGCACCAGCGGTGCATACGCGACCGGATCCACCAGCGCGCCCGGGAAGAAAATGAGCCCCGTCGCGGCGGGACTCCGCGGCGTGAACGACCAGTGCCCCTCCGCACGCGCGACGGTCACGCGCGCGTCCGACTCGAGCGCCGCCCTGGCGATCCCCTGCGCGCGGTACGCGAGCAGCGACCACGTGATGAAGATGGCCGTGCCGATGAGGCCGGTGCGGATCCAGAGGCGCTGGACCGTGGCCCACCTCAACCGCATCAGCCGGGCGTCAGTGCGGCGAGTTTCATCACGGTGTTCCAGTTGCGCGCGGTGCCGCGCGCCGCGAGCATCCGATCGACGAGCGCGGCCGCCTTCGAGTTCCCGATGCCATCCGGAAAGAACATGTAGAGGTGCCGGCCCACCGCCTGCAGCGTCTCGGGCCCGGGGATCGCCGCCTGCAGCGCTTTCACGTTGGCCGTGACCAGCGGCGCCTTGAAGCACGACACGAGCAGGTGGCTGGGATCCCGTTTCGCCTCGGCAGGAAACGGATTCGCCACGACCAGGGCCCGCCACTCGTCGGCGGTACGCACGTGGAACGCCACCTGGAGACCGGTACGCTTCTCGAGCGCCGCCTCGAGCCGGGTTTCGATCTTACCCGGCGCCGCCGCCGCACCGCGGAACACGACGTTGCCGCTCTGCAGCAGGGTCTTCACCTCGCTGAACCCGAGGCCGGTCACCATCTCGCGCAGGTCCGCCATCGCGACCATCTTGTTGCCGCCGACGTTGATGCCTCGAAGAAGGCCGACGTAGGTCATCATCTGATGCGCTGCCCTTTCCCGCTCGCGTCGATCAACCGGTTCAGGCGCTCCATCCGCGTCTCTTCCCTTTTCGCGCTGACGATCCACCACCCGATCACCTTCCGGTAAGACGGCGGCTGCGCCTCGAAGAACGTCGACGCGGCCTTGTTCTTCTTCAACAGTCCCGCGTACGGCTCCTCCAGCCGATCGCGCCGCTGTTCGTACGCGTAGATGCCGGACTTGTTCTCCAGCCGCGCGGCCCAGGCGTTCAAACCCGCCGGGCGCATGCGCTTCGCCGCGGTCAGGGCCGCCACCCGCCCGATATTCACCGCGCTCCAGATGCTGCCCTTCCGGCGCGGGGTAAAACGGATCGTGTAGCGCTCGTCGTCGATCCGCTTGCGGATCCCGTCGATCCAGCCTACGCACAGCGCCTCGTCCACCGATTCGGGCCAGGTGATGCTCGGCGTGCCGGCGTCTTTCCGGTAGAACCCGACCCAGAGCTCCGCCCTCGTCGCGTGGTGGGCGCGGAACCACGCGCGCAGGGCCGCGGGGGTGCGGAAGTAGGTCACATCAGCGGGCGTCGGCATCCGTAACGCTGCATGATACCGTCTGTTTCTCATGCGCGTCGCGCTTGCCCAGATCAACCCCACCAGCGCCGACATCGACGGCAACGCCGCGAAAATCGTCGAAGCGATCGCGGCCGCGTCCGCCGGGCGCGTCGACCTCGTCGTCACGCCCGAGCTCGCGCTGCCCGGCTACTGCATCGGCGACCTCGTGGAGGACACCGCGTTCCTCGCCGCCAACGAGCGCGCCCTGCAGTCCATCGCGGCGGCGGCGAAGGGGATCACGGCCGTCGTCGGGTTCATCGACGTCGACGCGGGAGCCACGAACGATCAGGGCACGCTCCGCAAGTACAACGCCGCCGCCGTCGTCCGCGACGGGCGCGTCCTTCAGCGCGCGCGTAAGTCGCTCCTCCCGAGTTACCGCTACTTCGATGACAAGCGGTACTTCACGCCGGGCGAGCGCCGCGAGGCCGTCGACACCGGTGGAGGCGGCCCGCTCTCGCGCATCGGCGTCTCCATCTGCGAGGATCTGTGGGACGAGTATTACGACGTCAAACCGCTACCGGAGCTTGCCGCCCAGGGCGCCGGACTGATCCTCAATCTGAACGCCTCCCCCTTCTATCCAGGAAAGCGCCAGACGCGGCAGAAGCTGATCCGCCGGCACATCGATCGCCTGCACTGTCCGATCGTCTACGTGAACACCGTCGGCGCCGCCGACAACGGCAAGAACATCATCCCGTTCGACGGCGAGAGCCTGGTGTACGACGGGGCCGGGCAGCTGGTGGCGATCGGGCGCCAGTTCGAAGAAGAGCTGCTCGTCGTCGATCTCGATCCGGCGCGCCGGCACGCGCCCCTGGAGCTGCCGCCGCCGGATCCTGAGCGCGAGATCTACGCCGCGCTCGTCATGTCGTTGCGGGACTACATGCGGAAGACGGGATTCAGCCGCGCCGTCGTGGGCGTGTCGGGCGGCATCGACTCGGCGCTCGCGCTCGCAATTGCCGTCGACGCGCTCGGGCCCGAACGGGTGGCGGCCTTCAACCTGCCATCGCAGTTCAACACGGAGACCACACGCGGCATCGCGCAGCGGCTGGCCTCGGCGCTGGGCGTGAGATACACCGTCGTCCCCATCCAGGAGATCGACGACCTGACGCGAGCGGTATTCGAGCGGCATGCGCATCCGATCGCGAGCAGCCTGGCGCGCGAAAACCTCCACGCGCGCATCCGCGGCGTGCTGATGATGGTGGAGTCGAACGACACGGGGGCGCTGCTGATTTCGTGCGGCAACGAAACCGAGATCGCGCTGGGCTACGCCACCTTGTACGGCGACATGTGCGGCGGCATGTCACTGATCGGCGACTTGTCGAAGACCGACGTCTACGGCCTCGCGCGGTATGTGAACCGCACGCACGGACGCGAGGTGATTCCCGGGGAAACCTTCGCCATCAAGCCGTCGGCCGAGCTCGCCGCCGGGCAGTTCGATCCGTTCGACTACGCAGTGGTGGCGCCGATCGTGGGGGAACTGGTCGAGCATCGCACGAGCCTCGAACAGCTCGTCGGCCTGTTCGAGCGCCGCGCCCTCGACCCCGCGCGCTTCAAGCCGGACGACGAGGGGCGGACGCCGTACGACAAGTACACGCCGGAGAGCTTCCGCGCGATCGTCCAGGACGCCTCGAGACGGATGCGCCGGTCCGTCTACAAACGCCTCCAGGGCCCGCCCATCGTGGTGGTCAGCCAGCGCGCCTTCGGCTTCGACCTGCGCGAGACGATCATCAACGGCTGGGAGGCGTGAGGGCGGCGCGGGAATGCGATTCGACACGATAGCATCTGCGTTACGCTCTCCACCTCCACTGCTCCTTCTGCGGCAAGGACGGCAATCACGTCCGCTTCCTGACCGCGGGACTCGCCGGCGAAAAGATCTGCGACGCCTGCTGCCTGAAGGCCTGCGTCATCTTCGTAAGGCCTGGTTGACGCCGCGGCGCCTGGGCGGACGCCGGGCCAGGCTGCAGGGTGTTGAAGAGTGACACTACGAGACGACGAGTTCAGCAAGGCACGAAGGCACCAAGGCACGAAGGCAGAAAGACATATGTGTTGTTCTTTTGTGCCTTCGTGACTTTGTGTCTTCGTGATTGTCGGCGTGGCGTCGTCCAGATCCTTTGCGGTCACGACGATCTCTCGCGGAGTTCGCCGAGAAGCCGCGGGCCAGAGTTCCAGAACTGGAAGGTCTGATTTCTCGGCGACCTCGGCTCCTCAGCGGTCTCTGCGTGAAAATCCTCGTGGGCAGGTCACTGGTCCACCTGCAGTCGAGCGGTACCCCGGTCGATGCCGGGTCCCTCTCAGGTCCGTCTAGACAATATGGAATGACCGGCTCGCTATCGT
>JANOJK010000735.1:0-4784 GCA_031408165.1 Acidobacteriota bacterium
CGCGCCGTTGCGGTCACGGGTTGGGGACGGCGAGATCGACGGCCTCGCCGGGATGTATAGTCGTACACCCATGTCGCTGACGTCGCTCGCCGAGTTGCTCGGCCTCACCTCCACCCCAGTGGCCATCACGTTCGTCGACAAGGCACCACCTGGCGTGGCACGCGTCTCCGCCGCGGAGCCGGCTGGTTGCGGCTACTGGCGCCGCGCCGCCGCTGGTGAGATCTTCTTCACCGTCGCGGATGATCACAAGCGCTGCCCGGTGGGCGCGCACACGCACAACGTGACGCTGTCGGCGGGGGAGCAGCAGGAACTGATGGGCCTGGTGAAGACGATGGTCGGACTTTCGTACCTCCAGATGGAGGAAGTGCCGCAGATCCCGACACGCAAGACGCCGCTACAAGTGGCGGTCTACGCGCCGCTCACGGCGACGCCGGTGCCGCCCGACGTGGTGCTGGTGCGCGGTAACGCCCGGCAGTTGATGCTCCTGTCAGAGGCGGCGCACGCGGCAGGTGTCGCCGGCGCCGGGGCCAGTATGGGGCGGCCCACGTGCGCCCTGCTGCCAGAGGCGATCAACTCGGCGCGCACCGCCGCCAGCTTCGGCTGCATCGGGAACCGCGTCTACACTGGCGCCGCCGACGACGAGGCTTACTTTGCCATTCCCGGCTCGCAACTGGGCGCCGTCGAGGAGAGTCTCGCGGTGATTGTGCGCGCCAACCAGTGTCTGGAGCAGTTCCACCGGGCGCGTGCCGCCGCGACTGCGACAACATAGAGCAAAATCGGAAGCCGTGACGGCTTCCGACACCCATCGCGCGATCGACGCGGTCTGCCGGATTGAGTCTCCACGGCTGATCGCGGGCCTGGCGCGCTAGGTGCGCGACCTGGGCCTCGCGGAAGACCTTGCTCACGACGCGCTCGTCGCCGCGCTGCAGTGCTGTCTCGACAACTGGAAAAAGATCCGCGCCTGAGCATCGGGGCATCCTGGGCCAGGTCTCCGATCCGCCAGATGGGGGCCAGGTCTCCGATTCGCACCGGGTCGGTGCCAGCCCAGGGCCTGAACCGCTGCCGGTCGTCGGAAGGCGTGCACTACGACGAGACCGGACTCTTCGCGTGCGTGAGCGCGAATTTCCAGAAGACCGGCCACCAGATCAGGTCGTTGAAGACACAGACCCAGCCGAAGCTCCACGGGAGCGCTCCGGTCGCCGCGCTGTAGAGGAACCCGAGCGGACCGAAGGTCTTCCCCGCCAATCCAATCCAGATCAGGCCGGCGTATCGCCTCGGGTCGCGCGCGAGGAGGTAGTACCCATACGCGTACACCCCGACCATCATGCCGATCACCCGTACGAGCGGTAATGCGCCGGGGTCGGTGAGTCCCGCGATCCGAAGCAGCGGATCCGGGAACACGGCAACCAGGCTTCCCCAGACGGCGTTGTAGATGGCCGCCGCGTAAAACCAGCGGCGATACATCCGGAACTCGTCATTCACGCGGAGGTCCGCCTCGCGCTCGCGACGAGATCGCGAACCCCGGAAACGAAGACGCCGGCCGCAAGCAGCAGGAGCAGCCACGCGGGAAAGCCGTGATAGCTCGGTCCGAACCCGGTCGGCGCGGCCGACCAGCGGCGCATCTCGGGGATCAGGAACGCCAGGAAGGCGCCGTAGACGATCCCCATGATCGCGTGCATCGCGCGTTCGCCGGGCGGCAGCCGGCGAATCTTGTCCTCTTCGATGAAATCCCACAGCGTGATGCAGATCTCGGCCAGCAGCAGCGCGAGCAGCAGCCACGCGAGGACGCCGTTCCAGGTCACGAACCCCAGCGTGCCGATGATGATCGCGTAGGCGAAATCGCGAGCGGCGTGCAGCCGCAGCTCCACTCCCGTGTGGTCGCCGAGGGGCAGCTTCAGTTTGTATTCGTGGTAGTAGAGCGTATCGAACGCGCCGAGCGAAGCCTGCAGCAGCAGGAGCCAGATCGCGGTGGTCATACCGGTCCGAGCGCTCCGGCGTAGCGGCACACGAGACGGCCGCGCCACGTCACGGTGACCTCGACGCGCCACCCCCCGGCCTCGGGTGATACTCGGGCGCTCACGCGAGGACTCACGGACGAGGGAATGGCGACGCCCGCGGCACGCATCCAGATTTGACGGTAGACGAGCGCGCCATTCTCGACGTCGAGCGCAAAGGCGATGCGAACGCCGCCGTAGTGTTCGACGAGCAGCGACCCGATCGCCCGTTGCCGCGTGCGGAGAACCGAGGGTCCGATCCGGCGGGTCCATTCCACCTCGGCGCCAATCGGAGTGACGTCGAGGCGGACGCGCTGCCCGCGGCCGGCGCCGGGCAGGTTCATCACGTGGATGAGCAACCCGGACCATCCCGCGCCGTGTTCCACGTCGAGAGTGCCCTCCGCGGCGAGCGGCGCCAGATGCGCGCGCTGCACGTCGGGATGCAGCGCGGCGAAGGCCGCCCCGAGGAGGATCTGATACGGAGAGCCAGTCTCCGATCCCGAAGTCGCGGCCGCGACGTGCACGGCGTCAGTGTACCGCGCCGCGTCGCCGGCCGCTTACTGCTCCAGCTTGAACTGTACGGTGACCGTCATGACCACTTCGACAGCCTGGCCGTTCAACAGTGTCGGGGTGAATCGCCACTGCCGGACCGCGTCGGCTGCCGCCACCGCGAAGTCCGGATGCACCTGCGCCGTCAGCACGCGGACGGACGTGACCGTGCCGTCGCGGCCGATGATCGCGTCGATGAACACCACGCCTTCCCGGCCGGCTTCCCGCATGCTCATCGGATAGACCGGCCGCACGTCCTCGACCTTGGTCGGCACGCGGATGTTCCCGCCGACTCTGATCGGCTGCGGCCCGCGAGGCTGCCGGACCGGCGGCGGGGTGACCCGCTGCGCGCTGACGTGAATGGTTTCCTGGAGGTCGCCAACCTGCAGCGTGACGGCACGGTCCCAGTCGCGCGTCGTCTGCAGTTGGAACTCGTGGCGCAGGGAGCGGAATCCGGGCAGCGACGCGGCAAGCACGTAACTTCCGCCCGGCACCCCGGGGAATTCGAAGCGACCTGCCGCGTTGGTTGTCGCCTGCCACTTGAGCTGCCGGGCATCTTCCAGTGTCAGCTCGACCCCCGGCAGCACCGCGCCGGTCGGGTCGTAGACCGATCCGGACAGCGCCGCCGGCGCGTCCTGCGCGCCGCGGAGGGCCGCGCTCGGCAGCGCGACCGCGACGAGCAGAAGGGCCGTAAGAAAGGCGGCGCGGCGCGAGAGGGCGCTCCGATTGAGGCGCGGATTCAGCATGGCGGCTATTCTCCTTTCGAGCGTTGAGGCGTGGGCCATCGGCGCGGCCGGCGCCCATGGCAGATCGGATCGGCGGCATTGCCTCGCGACGTCGAGCAGGTGCGTGGCATAGACGCGCGCGGGCACACCACGATCGAGGACGAGGTCATCACAGGCCTGTTCGCTCTCGCGGCGCAGCTGGCGGCAGGCCAGCCAGAGCAGCGGATTGAACCAGCCAACCGTCAGCAGCGCCTGCGCGCTGATCTGTACGAACCAGTCGTGACGACGAACGTGCGCCAGCTCGTGGCAGAGAACGGCGTGGATCCGGTCCTCGGACCAGTCCCCGGCGTGCGAAGGAAGCAGCACTCGCGGCCGGAGGAATCCCCACGTCGCGAGCAGATCGGGGAGATCCGTCTGAAGAACCACGACCTCGCGCCGCAATCCGTAGTCGCGGGCCAGGTCGTGCGCCATCGACACCCACGGACCATCGTGGACAGGTTCGGCGCGGCGCGCGACCCGCGCCAGGCGGACGATGGCGCTCAAGAGGAGCACGGCGGTCACGGCAAAACCCGCCGCCCACACGAGCAGCGCGAGAGGTAGTACCGGAACACGCGGCGGGACAGGGGCCGTCTCCGCCGCCGCCGGCGCCGCGAATGGTGCTTCCTGGACCGGAGACGGGATCGTTGCAGTCAGCAGCGCCGGGACGCGCACCTCCCAGTCGGGTACGGCGAGGCTCAACGGGACAACCGCCGCGGCGGCGGCGATCGCGGCGGCGAGGACCCAGTGGCGCAGCGCCGCCGACTGCCGGGCCAGCAGGCCATGCAGCGTGAGCCCGGCGAGCAGCACGAGGGACGACCGAAGCGTGAGGTCGGCCAGTACGGTCATCGCGTGTCACCCCTGGCGTTCTTCACCAGATCCGCGATCCGCGCGAGCTCCTCGTCGGAGACCCGGGCCGCCTCGCCGCCGAGGAGCGCGGCGACGGTCTTCGCGGTGGAGCCGTCGAAGAACGTCTCGACCAGATGCTTGAGCGCCGACCGCCGCGCGGAATGCCGCGGGACGGTGGGCATGTAGACATAGCGAAGGCCCTGCTCCTCGTGCCTGACGTGACCTTTGGTCTCGAGCACGCGGAGCTGGGTGCGAATGGTGGAGTTGCCGGGGGCTCCGGCCACGTGCTCCATGATCTCGGCGGCGGTGGCGCGGCCAAGCCTGTAAAGGACGTCCATGATCTGACGCTCGCGCTTGGTCAGGAGCGCCAGGGTCCGGGTGCTCGGCATGTTATGTTTATAACACCTCTGCGACTTTAGTAACATGCATCCGGGCGGCCTGTCAAGTCGTGCCGCAGGCGGCCCTGATGTTTCCTATCGTCTGCACAAGGCGGCCGAGCGCCGTGGATCGCGCACGGCCCGCGCCACGTGCGTCAGGCCGTGCGTCTTCACCGAGAGCGGAAGAACGTCGCTACCGCGCGAAGCAATAGATTCGGCCGGCGCCACCGCGCGGCGCGGTGTTCGAGCAGTTC
>JANOJK010000745.1:0-2926 GCA_031408165.1 Acidobacteriota bacterium
GACATGGACTTCGCGCTCCGCCTGACGAAAGAGCACGGCGTGGCGTCGATCCCGACATCCGCGCTCCTCTACAACGCGCCCGCGCCGCCGGTCCTGCGGTTCTGCTTTGCGAAAAAGGACGAGACGCTTACGACGGCCGCGGCGCGCCTCCGCAGCCTGTAGGTGCCCCTTCGGGCCAGCCCGATACACATCCGGAACGAGCGCCGCGCCGTCGAGGTACACGAGGCGCTTCTCGAGCTCAAGGTCTTCGCGGCGGCCAGCGCGGATCTCGCTGTGGATGCGGCTCGCAATTACCGCACGCTGCGCGGCCGCGGCAAGACCGTCCGAAAGACGGTCGACGTGTTGATCGCCACCTTCTGTCTACGGGAAGGACACTCGCTGCTGCATTGCGATCGCGATTTCGATTCGTTCGAGGATCTGCTCGGGCTGCGGCGACGAGTGGTGGCTTCGGAGATGGGAGGCAAAGCTGTTGAAACGCATCCCGCCGATATCCTCGACCGTTGCAAATGTGGCCACAAGTGGCTATATTCATGACGTGGAGACCGGCATCCGAAAGCTGAAAGACAACTTGAGTCGATACATCCGCCGAATCGAAGCAGGTGAGCGGATTTCGGTCACCGCCCACGGGCGTGTGGTCGCCGAACTCGTGCCTCCAGGACGCGGCGCCCGCATTTCGCCCGGAAGTCGGTGGGACGAGCTCATTGCGGCCGGCATTCTCCACCCGCCAGTGGAAGCCGGTGACCCGTTCGAGGACTGGCCGGACATCCGGCTGCCGCCGGGCACCGCCGCCGAACTGATCGACAGCGATCGTGGCGAAGCGTAGCGTTCCGCGGCGACGCCCGACTCGGAAGACAGCCACGCGTGCCCGCCTATCCAAGGCTGCCGGGGCGAGCGTTTGGTACATGGAGTCGAGCGCACTCGTTGCAGCGCTGTTGGAGCATGACACGGCGGCCATGAAGCGGCCGCCGGCCGGAACCCAGCACGTGACGTCGGCCCTGACCCTCGCCGAGGCAGGCCGGGCGATCATCCGGGCTCGCGCGACGGGCCGGTTGACGGCAGAACAAGAACCGGCGGCCGTTCGAGCCCTGCGAACCTTCGAGCGGCGCTGCTTCATCCTCGACGTTGACCGAGCCGTGCTCGCTCGCGTCCGCCGCCCCTTTCCCGTCGAACCGATCCGGACGCTCGATGCCGTGCACCTTGCAACGACAGAACTGCTTGGCGAAGTACCACAACTCGTGACCATCGTCACGCGGGATGCGCGCGTGCGGGAGAACGCCCAGGCGTTGGGGTACGTGGTCGCGTAGCGCGCGAGGCTCGTCCCTGCGGGCCGGATTCCCATCATGGCCTCGTATCAATCAGCTGCCGTTCGTCATCAGACACGTCTCGTGGTGGATCTCGCGGCCGACGCATCGGCGGGCATGGCAACGCTGTTACTGTGTCGCCGCGCCCTCCCGGCCGTTCCCGTCCTCGTCACCGCCAGCAACCCGTCGCTGGAGCTGACGCGCAGCATCAGACTCTCCGGCGCCTTTTGCCTGGCGCTCCACCCCGTGGAGTCCCGGGAGATGAGCACGATCATCGACAGCGCGTTCGACGCGCTCGAGTCCCGCCGCGCCAGCGGATCGTCGACACGCCGCGGAGTGCGCGCGATTGACATCCATCAGCACCAGTTCGTCATACAACCGTCGGTGTCGCACCCGAAGGCGTGAAAGCGCCATTCGGTGACCGGCGGCGCTACTCCATATTGAGCGGGACCGATCCGTTCGTCGTGTAGCGGATCTGCGCGCTGGAGGTCTTGGTGGCCGCGGGCATTGAACTGGCCGTGCAGGCGGTGCGTAATTACGCACGCTCCGTGGCCGCGGGAGAGAACCGTTCGGAAAACGATCGACGTGTTGATGGCGACCTTCTGCATCCAGGAGGGCACGAGCTCACAGAGGCGCACAGCGGGGCGGATCGCGCGGTTCTCAGGGTTCTCGCGGTTCTCAGGGTTCTCGGGGTTCTCGGGGTTCTCAGGGTTCTCAGGGCGGCCTTCCAGCTCGGTGCGTCTCTGTGCCCTCTGTGTCTCTGTGTTGGAAGTTATCGCGCGTGAGACCGTCGTCACACGCGCTCTACTCCGGCTTCGGCATCACCACCCACAGGACCACGTAGACGATGATGCCGGGGAAGGCGACCGAGAGGATCGAGACCAGGACGAACATCACGCGGAAGAGCGTGACGTTCCAGCCGAAGGATTCCGCGATGCCCGCGCAGACGCCGGCGATCATCTTGTCGCGCGAGCGTCTCAACTGTTTCCGGTCGCCGGTCATGCGCTCCTCCTCACCGTGATGGCACCACGGGCGGCGCGCTCTGGATCGACTTCATCGCCAGCGCGATCATCGACCCCACATCGGCCACGTTCGCGGGCAGCACGAGCGTGTTGCTCTTCTTCGCCAGCTCGCCGAACTGCGTCACGTACTGCTCCGCGATGCGGAGCTGCACGGCCTCGAACCCGCCGCTCACCTTGATCGCGTCGGCGACCCGGCGGATGCCCTCCGCGGTGGCGGTGGCGACCGAGAGGATGGCCGCCGACTGCCCTTCCGCCTCGTTGATCTGCTGCAGCTTGCGTGCCTCCGAGGCCTTGATGACCTGCTGCTTGTCCCCTTCGGCGTTGTTGATCGCGGCGTCGCGCGTGCCTTCCGAGGTGAGGATGACGGCGCGCTTCTCGCGCTCGGCGCGCATCTGCTTTTCCATCGCGGCCAGCACGTCCTGCGGCGGCGTGATGTTCTTGATCTCGTAGCGCAGCACCTTGACGCCCCAGGCCTCCGACGCCTTGTCGAGCTCGGTGACGACCGCCGTGTTGATGTTCGTGCGCTCCTCGAACGTGCGGTCGAGATCGATCTTGCCGACTTCGCTGCGCAGGTTGGTCTGCGCGAGCTGCGTGATCGCGAAC
>JANOJK010000791.1:0-3425 GCA_031408165.1 Acidobacteriota bacterium
CGTAATCCGGGCAGCCACCTGGCGCACTGAGGACAGGTATCTGTATGGCGATGGATGACTGGTTCGACGGTCTCGCGAAAGACTCTGCGCAGCGACTCTCGCGCCGCCAGGTGTTCGCGCGTCTTGCGGCCGGCGCGGCCACGGCGCTCCTGGGCACGCTCGGCCTGCAGCGGTTCGGCTCCAAGGACTGCGGAAAGCTCTGTCAGGCCTGCTGTCGTAACAACTTCCCGAACGGGGGCCGCGAATTCGGCGAGTGCATCAGCCAGTGCCACCACGGGGAGGGCATCTGCGGCCCCATCGTCTGCCCGGACGGCGGCCAGTAACGACATCGGCTGCGTCTGATTGGACGCGACGCCAGCCCGCTCATAGGGGCGCTAATCGCCGCACGCCGCCGCAAGACGCCGCATCGACCGCACGCGCATTTCGCGATCGACGAGCGTGCCGGTCACGCTGACTCGATGTCCGACCTGATCCGCCAGCTTCAAAGTGCGGCTGGCGTCAACGACTTCGATCTGCGCCGAGCCCTTCTTCAAGAAGCCTGACTTCCAGCTGCGCGATCTCGGCGCGTCCGCGCCGGTGGTGTTCTTCAAACGGAACGTGTCGTCGGTCCGCTCGAGGCAGCCGGTGATGGTCACCGCCGGTGCGTTTGCCGCAGGCGTGCTTGCCGCCGCGACGGACGCCGTGCCCGGAGCCGCCGGTGACCCGTAAGACACCGACGGGGCCGCGGCCTTCTTCGCAATCGTCTTCGCCGGGGCCGACATCTCCGCACTGGCGCTCACCGGGGATGGGTCCTTCGGCGCAGACTTCAGGCGCGCCCCGACGAACAGCCCTCCAGCGATGACGCCGATCACGACCATCGTCGTGGCCTTGGGTCCGATGGCACTCGTCAGGCCGATCGGGCGCTTCGCGCGGGCGGACGTCTTCTCGCGCGTCGATTTCTTCGCGGGCATCGATGGCTCCTTTGGTGAGGCCTTGCAGGCTCGGTCGGTCTGAGAGCAAATCAAGTGCCCGCCGGACCGTCGCCCGTAAGCCGCTCCGAACGCGCCGGTTGGCGCGATCGGCCGCGCCACGGGCCGATCGCCGGACGCCCAAAAACCGTGATCGGGCGGCTGATCGTGAGAGGGCCGCCGCCGCCCCTACTCGTAGTGCAGCGCCACCATCGGATCGACGCGCGCCGCACGGCGTGCCGGGAGGTAGCCGGCCAGCGCGGAGACCAGCACCATCACGCCGACCGCGAGCCCCATCGACGTCAGGTCCCGCGGAGGCAGCCCGAAGAGGAGCGTCGAGACGTAGCGGCTCGAGGCGAGCGCAATGCCCAGGCCGGCGGTGACGCCGATCGCGACGAGGATCATGGACTCGCGCATCACCAGGCGAAGCACATCCCGGCGCTGCGCGCCGAGCGCCATGCGAATGCCGATCTCGTTGGTCCGGCGTGACACGTTGTACGACATCAACCCGAACAGTCCGATCGACGCCAGGAACAGCGCCAGGCCGCCGAAGAGTGTGTAAGCCTGCGCGAAGAGCTTCTCCTGCGCGAAACGCCGCTCGACCTGTTCGATCTGGGTGGACACGTCGGTCAGCGGCAGGTTGGGATCGATCTGCCTGGCGGCCTCGCGCACCGCCCCCATGACACTCGCCGGTGTGCCCGCTGTTCGCAGCTCGAACACGGCGCCGCCGACGCGAGTCTGCGGGTACGGCACATACATCGTGGGCGGCGTGGGGTCGCGGACGCTGTCGTACTTCACGTCGTGCAGCACGCCGACGATTTCGTACTGTCCGTTGGTCTCGACGCTGGTTCCAAACCGCCGGCCGAGCGGGTTCTCGTTGGGGAAGTACTTACGCGCGGCTGCCTCGTTGATCACCACGACCTTCGGCGCCTTCGCATCGTCGCGATCGGTGAAGCCGCGGCCCAGGATGAGCGGGATTCCCATCACCTCGAAGAAATTGGGCGAAATCACCAGGCGGTTGATGCCGTTGTCGAGATCCTGCGAGCGGCCCGCAGGGTACACCCGTCCCTGCAGGTAGATGCTGGTGCTGTTGACGCTGCCGGACAACAGCGCGGGGTTCGACAGGGCGACCGCGCGAACCCCTGGAACGGTGCCGAGCCGCTCGAGCAGGTCGTGGTACAACGCGGTGGTCTTCTGCTCGTCGTAGCGGTTCAGGCTTGGGTTGACCCGAAAGAGCAGGAGGTTCTGCGGGTTGAAGCCGATGTCGACGTGCCTCAGGTTCCGCAGCGTCTGCAGGAACAGCCCCGCACCGATCAGCAGCACGAGGGAGATGGCGACCTGGACGACGAGCAGACCCTTGCCGAGGACGCTCCGTCCGCCGACGACGCTCCGGCTCGTCTCCTTCAGGGCCGCACTCACGTGCATGCCGGTTCCGCGCAGCGCCGGGGCGATACCGAACACGACGCCCGTGAGGAGCGTGACCGCGAGCACGAACGCGAGGACCTTCCAGTCCATCGCCGGCGCCTGGCCAAGCGGGCCCGGCAGCAGCTGCCTCCCCCAGTAGCCGACCGCAATCCCGAGCGCCCCGCCCATCGAGGCGAGCAGCATGCTCTCGGTCAGGAGCTGCCGCATCAGCCGTCCGCGCGTGGCGCCGAGCGACAGCCGGACCGACAGTTCCTTCTGCCGGGCCGTCGCGCGCGACAGCAGGAGGTTCGCGACGTTCGCGCAGACGATCAGCAGCACCAGCGCCACCACGACCATGAGGATCGTGACCGATCGCAGGTCGTTCGTATTGGCGTCGTAAATGCCGCGGGCGCCCGATTCCACCCGCAGGCGCGGAACTTCGGTACGGTTTCGATTCGCGGCGGTGGCGCGCTCCTGGTCGGACAGTGCTTTCAGGTACCCGTCCAGGCCCGCACGCGCGGTGTGCTGAAACACCGCCTCGAGATTGCCCTGCGCCTGCGCCGCGGTCGCTCCGGGCTTCAGGCGCCCCATGACCTGCAGCCACCAGTAAGTTGGCTGGACCAGCCGCGACGTGGCGGCCCCCAGGGGAGACGTGCGGACCGGCGCCTCCAGTTGTGGCTGCAGCGCGATCGGTATGGAAATGTCCGGCGCTTCACCAATCGGCTGCTGCACGCCCGTGAAATCCGGCCGCAGTACGCCGACGATCGTCACGAGGACGCCATTGATCTTGATACTCCGGCCGACGACGGACGGATCGGTCCCGAAGCGCGAGTGCCAGTACTTCGAGCTGATGACCGCCACCGGCGGGGCCGTCGGCTTGTCGTCGTCGGGCCCGATCGTGCGGCCCAGGCGCGCGTTCACGCCGAGCATCTGGTAGTAGTTGCCCGACGACACGAACGCGGTCGCGAGCTCCGCCTGGTTGTCGACAACGGCGTTCACGCGGCCGAACGGCGCAAAAGCCGCGAGGTCCGCCATCACGCGGTTGTCGGCGACGAACTGCTGGAACATCGGGAA
>JANOJK010000831.1:0-6263 GCA_031408165.1 Acidobacteriota bacterium
GTGTTGTCGCGCCTGCCGCAGGAGGCGAAGACGGAGCTCGGCCCGGACGCGACGGGCCTCGGCTGGGTGTACCAGTACGCCCTTGTGGACACGTCCGGGAAGCAGAGCCTCGCCGAGCTGCGCTCGTACCAGGACTGGTACCTTCGCTACTACCTCAAGGCGGTGCCGGGGGTCGCGGAGGTCGCCTCGCTCGGCGGCTTTGGCCGGCAGTACCAGGTCAACGTCGATCCGAACCGGCTCCGCAACTACGGCCTCTCGATCCAGCGTGTCGTCGAAGCCGTTCGCGGCGGGAACTCGGAGGCCGGCGGCCGTCTGATCGAGTTCGGCGGCACCGAGTACATGGTGCGTGGGCGCGGCTACGCGACCTCCATCGCCGACTTCGAGGGCATCGTAGTCTCGGCCAGCGAGAGCGGCACGCCGATCCGGATCCGCGACATAGGCCAGGTGACGGTCGGTCCGGATCTGCGGCGCGGCGTGACGGATCTGGACGGCGCAGGCGAGGCGGTCTCGGGCATCATCGTCATGCGGCAGGGCGAGAACGCGGTGGACGTGATCGATCGGGTCAAGGCGCGCATCCAGCAGATCGGCCCGGGTCTGCCCGAGGGAATGCAGATCGTCCCCGTCTACGATCGATCCATCCTCATCCGCCGGGCGGTGGACAACGTCACCTGGACCCTCATGGAGGTCGTCCTGACGGTCGTGTTCATCGTGCTGCTGTTCCTCTGGCACGTGCCGAGCGCGATCATCCCGGTCATCACCATTCCTGTCGCGGTGCTGGTGGCGTTCATCCCCTTCCGCGCGATGGGCATGACGTTCAACATCATGTCGCTCGGCGGCATCGCGATCGCGATGGGCGAGCTGGTCGACGCCGCGATCGTCGTGGTCGAACAGACGCACAAGAAACTGGAGGAGGCGGGACACCTCGGCTCGGCCGAGGCCTACCGGGCCGTGGTCATCCAGGCGGTGAAAGAGGTGGCGCCCGCCAGCTTCTTCGCGCTGCTCGTCATCGCGGTGTCCTTTCTGCCGGTGCTCATGCTCGAGGCGCAGGAAGGCCGGATGTTCCAGCCGCTCGCGTACACCAAGACGCTGACGATGATCGTCGCCGCGTGCCTCGTGATCACGCTGGACCCCGCGCTGCGCGTGCTCTTGACGCGGATGCGCCGCTTCCAGTTCACGCCCAGGTGGCTGTGCGGTGTCGCCAACGCCGCACTGGTCGGACGCATCCGATCGGAAGAGAAGCATCCGATCAGCCGCTTCCTGAACCGCCTCTACGAGCCCGTCGTCCGGTGGTCGCTCCACTGGAAGTGGGCGGTGATCGCGGGCGCGTTCGCGCTGATCCTCGTCACGGTGCCGGTGTTCAACCGGCTCGGCTCCGAGTTCATGCCGCCGCTCGACGAGGGGTCGCTCTTCTACATGCCGACGACCATGCCCGGGATCTCGATCAGCGAGGCACAGAACCTGCTCCAGGTGAGCAACCGGGCGATCAAGCAGTTCCCGGAGGTCGAACGGGTGTTTGGCAAGGCCGGACGGGCGGAGACGAGCACCGATCCCGCTCCGCTCTCGATGCTGGAAACCGTCATCACGCTGCGACCGACCGCCGAATGGCGCCGGGTGGACACGTGGTACTCCGGCTGGGCGCCCGGGTGGATGAAGTCGGTCTTCCGCCACGTGACCCCCGATCACATCTCGCAGGAGGCGTTGATCACCGAGATGAACGAGGCGCTGACGTATCCCGGCGTCTCGAATGCCTGGACGATGCCGATCAAGGCGCGCCTTGACATGCTGACGACCGGGATCCGGACGCCGGTCGGACTGAAGATCTCCGGCGCCGACTACAAGACGATCGAGGCGATCGGGATCAAGATCGAGGCGCTGCTCCCGTCGATCGAGGGCACCCGCAACGTCTTCGCGGAGCGGACGGCCGGCGGCTACTTCCTCGACATCGAATGGAACCGCGACGCGCTGGCCCGCTACGGCCTCAGCATCGACGCGGCGCAGACGGTCGTGCAGAATGCCATCGGCGGCGAGAACGTGACGACCACGATCGAAGGGCGGGAGCGTTACCCGGTGAACGTGCGCTACATGCGCGACTTCCGATCGGACCTCGACGCGCTCAGCCGCGTGCTGGTCCCGGCCTCCGAAGGGCAGCGGCAGATTCCGCTCGGCGACCTCGCGACGATCAAGATCGCGAGCGGACCGGCCATGATCCGGAACGAGGACGGCCTGCTCACAGGCTATGTGTTCGTGGACGTGGCGGGCCGGGACGTGAGCGGCTACGTCGAGGAGGCCGACCGCCTGATGCGGGCGCAGGTCACGCTCCCGCCGGGATACGCGGTGCTATGGAGCGGGCAGCACGAGTCGATGGCGCGCGTACGGGCACGCCTCATGTACATCATCCCGTTCACGCTGTTCCTCGTGTTCCTGCTGCTGTACCTGAGCACGCGCTCGGTGGTGAAGACGGCGATTGTGCTGCTGGCCGTGCCGTTCTCCGCGATTGGCGCCGTCTGGTACTTGTACCTGCTTGGCTACAACATGAGCATCGCGGTGTGGGTCGGACTGATCGCGCTGCTCGGCGTGGACGCAGAGACCGGGGTGTTCATGCTGCTCTACCTCGATCTCTCATACGAGAGAGCGAGACGCGAAGGCCGTTTGCGATCGCTCGCCGACCTGCAGGCGGCCATCGTCGAGGGCGCGGCCAAGCGGCTGCGGCCCAAGTTCATGACCATGGCGACGACGTTCATCGGCTTCATCCCGATCATGTGGGCGACCGGAACGGGGTCCGACGTCTGGAAGCGCATCGCCGCCCCCATGGTCGGCGGCATCCTGACGTCGTTTCTGCTCGAGCTCGTCGTCTACCCGGCCATCTATCAGATCTGGAAGTGGCATTCCGAGGTGAAGCGCGAGATCCCCGGGCTGGGTCCGCTCGATTCCGGCGAACGCGAGCCGATGGCGGCGCTCTACCCACCCCCGGCCGACGCTCGGTTGTGACCGCGCGGACACTTCGTTCCGCGTAGCACCTCTACCGGACAGCGCGGATCTTCAGCGCGTCCATCGCATACATCCCCCGCCCGTATGTCGAGATGACGATGAGGCTGTCGCGAGCCTGGACGCCCAGGTCCGAGACCTGCACCGAGGGGAGCGTGCCGAGGACGTGCCAGCGCTTTCCGCCGTCCCGCGTCACGAACGCGCCGAAATCGGCTCCGAGGTACAGGGTGCTCGCGTCCGACGGGTCTTCGCGGATGACGTTGACGGAGCCCGCCGGAAGGTTCGACGCCAGGCTTGTGAACGTCTTGCCGTGGTCCGTCGATTTGTAGACATAGACGCCGAAGTCATCGTCTTCCCGGCCGCGCTGCGTGACGTAGACCGTGGCGTCATCGTGCTGCGACGGCACCACGCGCGAGTACCACTTCCCCGCCGGCACGCGGCTGGTCAACTCGGTCCAGGTTTTTCCCTCGTCCATCGTGACGTGCAGCTTCCCGTCGTCGGTGCCGGCGTAGAGGAGCCCCTTCTTCCTGGGTGATTCCGCGAGCGCGGTGATGGTCTGGTAGGGAATGGCACTCGAGCTCTTGAGGAGCATCCGCGACGGGTCGTTGGAGGTGAGGTCCGGACTGATCGTCTGCCATGTCGCACCGCGGTCGGGCGAGCGCATCACCGCCTGGAAACCCGCGTAGATCACGCCCGGCTCGTGGACCGAGACCAGAATCGGCGCCATCCACTGCCCACGCAGCTCGGCATCTCCCTCGGCGCGCGGCGGACGGATGTTCGTCACGCCTGCATTCCCGCGTCCGCGCCCGCCCCCCTGCCGTCCGCCTTGTGCGCCCGCAGCGGCGGCTGCGGCACGCGCGTCCGCCTGCACCTTCTGATCCGTGCGCGTGAAGTTGCCGTAGAACCCGTGCGAGTACACGACGTCGGCGTTTGCCCGATCGATCGCCTGGAACGATCCTTCGCCGCCGGGCGCGCTGCTCCATTCGACGGCGGGAATCCTGTCGCGGCCCGCGGTGATATCCACCTTGCCGCGATAGCTGCCGTGGTCCTGGATGGAGCCGTACGCCCATGGAGGTGTGCTGGTATCGACGGTCACGTTGTAGAACTGCGCGCCTGCGGCCGACCGCGCGAACGTCCACGTCTTGCCGGCGTCGGCAGACCCGTAGAATCCCCCGTCGTTGCCGTTGTAGAGGATGGCGGGATTCGCCGGATCGATCCACAGCGCGTGGTGGTCGCCGTGCATGCCTTGCAGCGACGAGAACGTCTTCCCGGCGTCTCGCGAGACGTTGAGCGACAGGCCCAGCGTGTAGATGGTGTTTTCGTCGGTCGGGTCCACGCGCATCTGCCCGAAGACCCACCCGTAGGTCCCGGAGTGGCCGGTCATGAACTCGTTGCTCTCGCTGACCTTTCGCCACGTCTTGCCCTTGTCGTCGCTGCGGTAGATCTCCGCAGCCTTGATGCGGGCTTCCTGGATGGGACGGCCGTACGCGTCGCGCTCGTTTTCCTGTGGTGGGCGTCCCGGTTCGTAGTTGTCGAAGAACGCATACAGCACGTTCGGAGTGGATCGTGACACGTCGAGCCCGATCCGGCCGCGGAACCGGGCCGCGGGCAGCCCCTCGTGGAGTTCCGTCCAGGTGCGCCCGCCGTCCGTCGTCTTCCAGATCCCGCCCTCGGATGACCCTGGCTCGGTGCGCGGGTCGCTCCACTTGCGCCGCGTCCGTTGCCACAATGCGGCGTAGAGCGTGCCCGGATCCGACGGGTCCATCACCAGATCGATCGCGCCGGTCTTCGGACTCTTGTAGAGCGACTTCACCCAGGTCTTCCCGCCGTCGGCGGTCTTGAAAACGCCCCGCATCTCGTTCTCGGTCCATCCATGGCCGCTGGCCGCCACGTAGACCGTGTTCGGATCGGTCGGGTGGACGACGATGCGCGCGATGGTCTGGGTGTCGGCCAGGCCGGCGTGCCGGAAGGTGCGGCCGGCGTCGGTGGAGGTGAAGACGCCGGCGCCGGGCATCGACGCGCGGAACAGGTTCGCCTCGCCCGTGCCGACCCAGACGATGTCGGGATTGGAGGGGGCGACGGCGATGTCGCCGATGCTCGTCGTGGCGTAGTCGTCGAAAATCGGCTGCCACGTCGCGGCGTTGTCGTCGCTCTTCCAGACCCCGCCGGTGGCGTAGGCGGCGTAGATGCGGCGTCCGCCCGCGCGGTCGGCGACGGCGATGTCGGTCGCGCGGCCGCTGATGTTCGTCGGCCCGAGGTGCTGCCAGGGGATCGTGCGGTACGGCGACGACCGCGCCATCGCCTGGTAGCTGTCGTAGGCCCCCAGCAGGAATTCGGCGCTCTGAACGTTTGCCGGCGCCTGCCCGCGCGACGTGACCGTCAGCGAGAGCGCCATCACCGCCGCCACACCACCGACTCGGTTCCAGGTCAGACCCATCAAGTCCTCCACTCGAAGGAGTCGATCATAGTCGGGATGCCGATGGTGTACAATCAATGGTCTCCCCAATTTGCTTCTCACCGGTCCTTCGTGCCTTTCGGGCGGGGTTCTGTCCATGCGTGTGCTGATCGTGGAGGACGACCTCCAGACGCGTGAGTTCCTCGAGCGGGGCCTCACCGAACTGCTCTTCCGGGTCGACGTGGCGGCCGAAGGGATCGCCGCCGAGGCGCTTGCGACGACCTCCGCGTACGATGCCATCGTGCTCGACGTGATCCTCCCCGGCCACAACGGCGTCGCCGTGTGCCGCCGGCTGCGTTCCCGCGGGGTCGATACGCCGATCCTCATGCTCACGGGGCGGCACCACATCGACGATCGCGTTCGCGGCCTCGATGCCGGCGCCGACGACTACCTCACCAAGCCGTTCTCGCTCGGCGAGCTGGTGGCGAGGTTGCGCGCCGTCACGCGCCGCGGCCGCACGCGCACGCTGCAGTCGGTTCTCAGTTATGGCCCGATCGCCTTCGACCAGCACGAGCGCCTCGCGACGGTGGACGGGACACCGATTGCGCTCTCGGACACCGAGTTGCGCCTGCTCGAGTACCTGCTGCATCGCGCCGGACGCCTGGTCACGCGCGACGCGCTCGGGCAGCACGTGTGGGGGCGCATCCTCGAGACCAAGGCAGGGCGGAGCCACGAGTGACGCCGCGGGCGGCTCCGTCTGTCCGATCCAGGGAAATCGCTCTCCTGGGCGCGTTGACGATTATCGTGGTCGCGCTCGGGTGGATCGTGTCCCGCGACGTGCGGCGGTTCGATGACGACGCCCACCAGCTCTACGATCGGCTGG
>JANOJK010000851.1:0-10999 GCA_031408165.1 Acidobacteriota bacterium
TTCCCGATCGCGAAGATCGCCGCGAAGCTCGCCCTGGGCTACACGCTCGACGAGATTCCCAACGACATCACGCGGCTGACGCCGGCGTCCTTCGAGCCCACCATCGACTACATCGTGGTCAAGGTGCCGCGCTGGGCGTTCGAGAAGTTCCCGCGCGCGGACCGGACGCTGACCACGCAGATGAAGTCGGTGGGCGAGGTGATGGCCATCGGCCGCACCTTCAAGGAAGCCTTCATGAAGGCGTTCCGCTCGCTGGAGCTCGGGCGAGGCAACATGCTGTTTGCGAAGAGCGGCGGGCGGATCAACGCCACCGCCGCTGTCGATGCGGACGACGACGACAGCACGCTGCAGCGGTCGCTGGCGGTGCCGAACGACCAGCGCATGTGGGCGATCTTCCGCGCCTTCGAGCGGGGATGGGACCTGGAAGAAATCCACCGGCTCACGAAGATCGACCGGTGGTTCCTGACCCAGTTCAAGCAGCTGGTGGAGCTGCGCGAGCAGGCCGCCCTCGTCGGGCTGCGCGGCATTTCGCGCGAGATGATGCGGTCGCTCAAGCGCGCGGGCTTCGGCGACTGGCAGATCGGCAGCATGCTCGGCGCCGACGAAGAGGCGGTGCGCGCCGCGCGGCTCGAGCAGGGGCTCAAGGTCGCCTACAAACGCATCGATACGTGCGCCGCGGAGTTCGAGTCGTTCACGCCCTACCTGTACGGCACCTACGAGACCGAGTGCGAAGCCGATCCGACGCCGCGCCAGAAGATCGTGATCCTCGGCAGCGGCCCCAACCGGATCGGCCAGGGCATCGAGTTCGACTACTGCTGCGTCCACGCCGCCTTCGCGCTGCGAGACGACGGGTTCGAGACGGTGATGATCAACTGCAACCCGGAGACCGTCTCCACCGATTACGACACCGTCGACCGCCTGTATTTCGAGCCGCTCACCTTCGAGGACGTCTTCGCGATCATCGAGCGCGAGCGGGAAGGCGGCGGCGAAGTCTCCGTCGTGGTGCAATACGGCGGGCAGACGCCGCTGAAGCTCGCGCTGCCGCTGCAGGACGCGGGTGTGAAGATCCTCGGCACCTCGCCGGATTCAATCGACCTGGCGGAAGACCGCGAACGGTTCTCGAAGCTGCTGTGGGACCTTGGCATCCCGCAGGCGCCGAGCGGGATCGCGACCTCGGCAGAGGAGGCGCGCGACGCTGCCCTGAAGATCGGGTTTCCCCTGGTCGTCCGGCCGTCATATGTGCTCGGCGGCCGCGCCATGGCCATCGTGTACGACATGGCCGCACTCGATCGGTATATGACGACCGCGGTTCAGGCGTCCCCCGACCGGCCGGTCCTCATCGACAAGTTCCTCGAGGACGCCGTCGAGCTCGACGTGGACTGCGTGGCGGACGCCACCGGCGCCGTGATCATCGGCGGCATCATGGAGCACATCGAGGAAGCGGGGATCCATTCGGGCGACAGCTCCTGCGTCGTCCCGCCCTACCGCGTCGCCCAACGGCACCTGGACCAGATCCGCGACTACACGCGGCGCATCGCGAGGGCGCTGAACGTCATCGGCCTGATGAACACGCAGTTCGCCATCAAGGACGACACGATTTACGTTCTCGAGGTGAATCCGCGGGCGTCGCGGACGGTGCCGTACCTGTCGAAGGCGACCGGCGTTCCGCTCGCGAAGATGGCGGCGCGCGTGATGGTGGGGAAGACGCTGGCGCAGCTCGGGCTGACCGAAGATCTCGAGGTCTCCGGGGTGTTCGTCAAGACGCCGGTCTTCCCGTTCGTGCGCTTCCCGGGCGTCGACACGATTCTCGGGCCGGAGATGAAGTCCACGGGTGAAGTCATGGGCGGGGCGACGACGTTCGGCAGCGCCTTCGCCAAGGCCCAGCTCGCGGCCGGCGTGAAGCTGCCGGCCACGGGCGCGGTGTTCATCAGCGTGTGCAATCACGACAAGCCGGCGGTCGTGCAGATCGCGCGGGATCTGCAGGGGCTCGGCTTCACGCTGGTGGCGACGCGCGGCACCGCGAACTACCTGCGCGCGCACGGCATCGACGCCGAGATCGTCTTCAAGGTGAACGAAGGGCGCCCGCACGTCGGCGACGAGATCGTCAACCACCGCATCCAGCTCGTCATCAACACGCCGCTCGGCCGCGAGTCGTTCTTCGACGACAAGTTCGTCCGCCGGACGGCGATGATGCAGCAGGTGCCGTGTATCACGACCCTCACCGGCGCCGCCGCGGCGGTCTATGCGATCCGGTCGCTCGCGACCGAACCACTCGAGGTCCGGTCGCTGCAGGAGTACCACGCCGACACGGAGCGGCTGCAGCCGAAAGGCGTACCGGTCACCCCTCATCCCTGAGGCAGGGACTCGCGCGACTTCCACTCGCCGACGAGCGCGAGGTAGCGGGAGGCGATGGTCTCAACGGCCTCGTCGGGTGTGACGCGTCCTGCCAGATAGGCCGTGGCCGGTTCCATGAACACCGAGCGTCCGATGGCAAACCCGGCCGGGGAGGCGAGGCCGGCGGCGGCGTCGAACCAGCCGGCAATGGCCGCCGGGTCGGCTCCTTTCCCCAGGATCAACTGGCGCGGCGCCGGCCGCTCGCGGATCGCGGCGTCGATGACGCGCGCACCTTCGACGCTGGCGGTGCCTTCGATCTTCCAGATCGCCGGCACGAGTCCGCGCGCATAGGCGTCCCGGATGACCGACGCCAGCAGCGCAGGCCGGCCGCGCTCCTCGAAGTCGCGCTCGTCCTCGCCGTTCGGCATGATGATGATCTCGACCAGCAGCGGAATGCCGGCCTGCCGGCACCAGCCCTGGAGCTCGAGCAGCTTGCCGGTCTGTTGCGCCTTTTGCGCCTCCGGCCACTCGGGCCGATAGCGGACGAGGACCTTGACGAAACTGGTGCTTTCGCATCGGGTGTGGAACGGCGTCCGCTCCCACTCGAGTGGAAAGACCCCGGCCTTCTCGACCGGGCCGCCGACCGGAATCCCTGCAGCGATGGCGCGCGCGATGGACGCGGCGCCGTACTTGTCGTCGAGCAGCAACGCGCCATGCCGCCGGACGTCCTCCGATCGCTCTCGTGCGCGGACGAACGCGTCGAACACCAGGCCCTTGATTTCGGCGATCCGCGGGCGCGCCACGCCGGCCGTGTCGCACCATTCTTCCCACTGCCACCGGTGATCCGAGGCCAGCATGTAGACGCGTGACGTGTGCAGCATGAGCGGTACCATATACTCTTCCCATGAGCGGTGCCTCCCGCCAGTTCGCCGTGGACGTCATCGGCATCGGCGCCAACTCGGTCGACTACGTCTACCGCCTGCCTGCCTACCCGGAACCGGCCGGACCCAACGCCAAGATGCGGATCAGCAGCCACAGCTTGTGCTGCGGCGGCCAGGTCGCCACCGCGCTCGGCACCTGCGCGGCGATGGGCCTCCGGACGAAGTACATCGGCGCGACCGGCACGGACGACAACGGGCGCCGCATTCGCGACGAGCTCGCGCGCCGCGGCATCGACATGGCCGACGCCGTCATCCGCGACGTGACCAACCAGTTCGCGGTGATCATGGTCGACGAGCACGCGGGGGAGCGCATCGTGTTGTGGGACCGGCACGACGGCCTGGTGCTGCGGTCGCGCGAATTGCCCGCGGAGGTGCTGGTGACCGCCCGGGTGCTGCATGTCGACGACGTGGACCAGGAGGCGGCGATCACGGCGGCGCATGTGGGGCGCGCCAGCGGGGCGATCGTCACGAGCGACATCGATCGGATCACGCCGCGCACCGAGGAGCTGGTGACGGCCGTCACCGTGCCGATTTTCGCCGAGCACGTCCCGCAGGCGCTGACCGGCGAGGCCGATTTCGAGCGTGCCCTGCGCAAGCTCCGCCGCCTCAACAGCGGCATGATGTGCGTGACCATCGGGTCGCGGGGCGCGGTGGTGCTTGACGGCGACCGCTTCCACCATGAAGCGGCGTTCCAGGTGGAAGCCATCGACACGACGGGCGCGGGCGACGTGTTTCGCGGCGCGCTGATCGCGGCCATGCTGCGGGGGGAGGCGGTGCCCGAAATGTTGCGCTTCGCCAACGCAGCGGCCGGCCTCAGTTGCACGCGTCTGGGCGCGATCAACGGTGTCCCGACCCCGGAAGAGGTGGCGGCGTTGCTGCAGGGCGCCGCCGTCCGCCGTTAGCCCCGAGGACGCCACGATCGCTGAAGATTCGTACTTCGAAGCTTCCTTCAGGCCGAAGTTGTTGCCCGCTGACCCGGCGCCGCGGCTACTGACGCGCCGGTGGTGGCACCACCGGCACGCGCGGATCCGGCGCCGGCCAGACCCCCCGAAGCGCTGCGTAGCGCGGATCATCGCTCGCGGCCATGCTGCGCCGCGTGCCGGCGAGCACGTTCAGGTAATACGCGTCATAGCCGTGCGCGCTGACGAAGGGGTGATAGCCGTCGCGCACGATGACCAGGTCGCCGCTGCGCACGGTCAGCGCCTGCTCGCCGCGATCGCCGGGGCCGTACAGGCGCTGGATGCCGTAGGCGTCCTTGTCGCGGAAGCGGTAGTAGTAGATCTCCTCGAGGTCGACTTCGGCCGGCGGATTGTCGCGGTCGTGCTTGTGAGGCGGATAGCTGGACCAGTTGCCGCCAGGGGTGAAGACCTCGCAGATGAGCAGCCGTTGCGCGGGAAACGCCGGCGGGATGATGTCGACGATCTGCCGCGTGGCGTTTCCGCCGCCTCGCACTTCGTAGCCGCACTCGTCCGGGCGGATGACGCGGGCCTCGTGGCCGCCGCGCGCGGGGGCGCGGCAGTCCGCCAACAGCGTCCGCGCACCGGCCTCGACGACCACGGGCGTCCCGGGCGGCAGGTAGACGGCATGCGGGTAGCCGCTGAAGACGTCCTTGCGCGGACCCAGGTCCGCCGCTCCGCCGCTCCATCGGATCTGGCAGGCGCCTTCGAGCAGAACGAAACACGCCTCGTCGTTCCGCGTGGACCCGCGCCAGGCCCCTCCGGCCGCGATCTGGCGGACGGCAAACCGCACGTAGCGCCAGCCGGCGTCGCGTGGCGTGACGCCGACCAGCACCTTCGAATCCCGTGGTCCCGCCGCGCGGGAACGGACCTTCACTGTGCGTGCCATGGACTCCGGCTCCTCACTTCGTGATGCTGCTGACGCCGACCGACTGCCCCGACTTGCACGCGGCCGTCGCAGTGAGCGCCACCCGCAGCGCTTCGACGCCGTCGTGCAGGGTGACCGACGGCGGCCGCTGCTGGAGCACGTTGCGCGCAAAATCCTGCAACTGCAGCGTGTAGGCCCGCTCGAACCGTTCCATGAAATACGGCACCGTATCGTGTGCGACGCAGTTCTTCGTCATCACGAGGAGCGGCGTCTCGCGCAGGTACCCGATCCGGATGGTGCCTTCGGTGCCGAGCAGCTCGGTCGTGATGTCGTAGCCGTAGATGCCGTTGCGCGTCAGATCCACGACGCCAAGCCGCCCGTCCGCGAAGACGAGCGTCGCGATGGCGTTGTCGATGTCGCCGACGGTCGCCAGCTCGGGATAGGCCAGCACGCCGCCGACCGCGGACACCGAGGCGACGTCCCCCATGAACCAGCGGGCGAGGTCGAAGTCGTGAATGCCCATGTCGACGAGCATGCCACCGCTGCTCGCGGGGTTGGCGTACTCGAGGCTGGGACGATACGGGTCCCGCGAGGTCGACTTGAAGACGACCGGACGGCCGATGCGCCCCTCGGCGATCTGGCGATGCGCGGCCGCGTAGCCCGGATCGAACCGCCGCATGAACCCCATCTGGAAGAACGTGCCATGCTTCGCGACGGCCGCCTCCATCGTCCGGCACTCCGCGAGCGACAGGGCCAGCGGCTTTTCGCAGAAGGTCGGCTTGCCCGCCGCGGCGGCGGCGAGGACCACGTCCTTGTGTGTATGCGTCGGGCTCACGATGACGAGCGCGTCCACGTCGGGGTCGGCGGCGAGCTCGCGCGGATCGCCGAACGAGCGGGCGGCGCCGAACTCCTCGGCGATCGTGCGCGCGAGGTCGGCGTTGGTATCCGCCACGGCGACCAGGCTCGTTTCTTCGATCCGCGACGAGAGGTCGCGCGCGTACACCCGTCCGAGCCGGCCCAGACCGATCAGTCCTACCTTCAGCTTCATGTCGTCACGCTCTCCTTTGCCGCGTCCCGGTGACCACCCTGGTGCGCACGGCGATGTCCGCGGGGACGGCTTCGCCCCGCAGCGCCTTCACGGCCGCCGCGCATCTCCAGCAGCGGCGTGGACGTCAGCGATGCGGAACCGCCGGAACGGCCACGCAGCGAAGG
Organism: Acidobacteriota bacterium; assembly: GCA_031408165.1. GTDB lineage: Bacteria > Acidobacteriota > Vicinamibacteria > Vicinamibacterales > 2-12-FULL-66-21 > JAICSD01. The sequence goes on from JANOJK010000851.1 coordinate 6,312, forward strand.
GGTTCGCTTGCCGGCGCACCCCGGGGCTGATCCGTGGAGAGCGGCAGTATGCGTGGCAGGGCCATTCCTGTCAAACCAGCGAAGCGCTTTGCTGACCCCCAAAACGTCTGCTAGACTGCGCGTCGATGGCGACGATCTACGACGTCGCGCGCGAGGCGCAGGTCTCGGTGGCGACGGTGTCGGCCGTGATGAACGGCAGCGCCTACGTGAGCCCCGGACTCACAGGCCGCGTCACGAGCGCCGTCCGTCAGCTCGAATATCAGCCGAACCTGCTCGCGCGCAGCCTCGCCACCCAGCAGACCCGCACCCTCGGCATGATCGCGCCCAACATCGCCAACCCGTTCTGGCCCGAAGTCGTGCGGGGGGTCGAGGATGCCGCGCTCGCCGCGGGCTACACCCTGCTCCTCGCGAGCAGCGACGACCACCGCGCGAAAGAATCCCTCTACCTCCGGATGTTCCTGGCCAAGCGTGTCGACGGCCTGCTGATGTGCAAGACGGCCGGGCCGTTCGAGCCCGACGTCACCGCCAGGCTGCGGACGACGCGGACGCCGATCGTGCAGCTGATGCGATCGAGTACCGCGTGCGCCGGCGACAAGGTGCTCGTCGACGAAGAGGGAGGATCGTATGAGGGCGTGGCCCACCTGCTCCGGCTCGGCTACCGCCGCGTGGCGATGATCAACGGCGTGAGCCACGTCAGCACGTCGCGCAACCGCCTGGTGGGCTACCGGTCCGCGTTGAAGGACGCCGGAGTCCCCTTCGATCCCGCGCTCATTGCCGAAGGGGAGTTCCGCGTCGATCCCGGGTACGAGGCCGGCATCCAGCTGCTGAAGAAGAAGCCGGACGCGTGCTTCATCGCCAACTACCTGATGGCCGTCGGCTTCATGCGCGCGCTGCGCCAGTATCAGCTCCGCTGCCCTCAGGACGTCGCCATCGTCACCTGCGACGATCACCCGTGGCTCGATTCGTTCCATCCGCGGCTCACGACCGTGAATTTGCCCAAGTACGAACTGGGCCAGGCGGGCGCCCGGACGCTCATCGATCGTCTGGATCCCGGGAGCGCGCCCCTGCCACGCCGGGGCCGCACGATCACCCTCAAGACGACGATGTGCCTCCGGGACTCGTGCGGTGTCGAGCTGCGGGGGGCGCACAAGCGATGAGCGCGGCTCCTGCCGGCGGACGATTCGACGTCCTGACGATGGGCCGCAGCTCGATCGATCTGTACGCCCATCAGATCGGCGTAGCCATGCCCGAGGTGACGAGCTTCGACGCCTACGTGGGGGGCTGTCCGACCAACATCAGCGTCGGGACCAAGCGGCTCGGCCTGCGATCCGTGCTGCTCACGGCGCTTGGCGACGACCAGGTCGGAGACTTCGTCCTCGCGTTTCTGCAGAAGGAAGGCGTCGAGACCGCCTACATCCCCCGGAAGGTTGGCCGGCGGACGAGCGCCGTCATCATGGCGATCCAGCCGCCGGATCGCTTTCCGCTGACGTTCTATCGCGAAGGGTGCGCCGATCGGGAGCTGACGTGCGACGATGTGCGCCGCGCGCCCGTGGACGAGAGCGCGATGATCGTGGTCACCGGCACGGGGCTCAGCCACGAGCCGTCGCGCTCGGCGACGTTCTACGCGGCGGAGCGCGCCGCCGCGGCAGGCGTGGAAGTGCTGGTGGACCTGGATTATCGTCCCGACCAGTGGGGCAGCCGCACCGACTTTGCCGCGGCCGTCCAGCGCCTGCTGGCGCATGCGTCCCTGGCGGTCGGCACGGAAGAGGAAACGATCGCGGCTGGAGACACCGACGATCTGGCAGCCGCGATCGCGCGCGTGCTGGCACGCGGTCCGTCCGCGCTGGTCGTGAAGCGAGGCGCGCGCGGGGCGTCGATTCATACCCCGGGCGGCGGACGGCGGGACATCCCGCCGTTTCCGATCGTCGTGCTGAACGTGCTCGGCGCCGGCGACGCCTTTGCCAGCGGCCTCATCTGCGGGCTCCGGCGCGGCCAGTCGCTCGACCGCGCCGTGCGTATGGGGAATGCCACAGGCGCCATCGTGGTCACGCGCCACGGCTGCGCCAATTTCATGCCGACGGATCCGGAAGTCGAGGACTTCGTCCGCGCACAGGGTGGATGGTAACGATGGCGACCGAGACATTGACCGTGGCACAGGCGCTCGTGCGGTTCCTCTCCGTGCAGCACGTGCGGCGGGACGGCGAGAGCCGGCCCTTTTTCGCCGGCGTGTTCGGGATCTTCGGTCACGGCATCGTGGCCGGGCTCGGTGAGGCGCTGTTGCACCGCCCCGCGCTTCTGCCTTTCTACGTGCCGCGCAACGAGCAGGCGATGGTGCACACCGCGGCGGCCTTCGCCAAAGCCAGCAACCGGCTCCGCACGCTCGTGTGCACGAGCTCGATCGGTCCGGGCGCCACCAACATGATCACCGGCGCCGCCGGGGCGACCATCAACCGTCTGCCGGTGCTGCTCCTGCCGGGCGACATCTTCGGCACGCGCCGCCCGGATCCCGTGCTCCAGCAGCTCGAGTCGTCGCAGTCACGCGACGTCTCCGTGAACGACTGCTTCAAGCCCGTGTCGCGCTACTGGGACCGCATCAATCGCGCGGAGCAGCTCCCCTCGGCGCTGCTCGAGGCGATGCGCGTGCTGACGTCCCCGGCCGACACCGGCGCGGTCACGCTGGCGCTGCCGCAGGACGTGCAGACCGAGGCCTTCGACTGGCCGGTGGCGCTGCTCGAGCCGCGCACCTGGACGATCCCGCGCACCCGCGCGGATGCCGCCGCGGTCGCCGAGGCGGCGCGGTTGATCCGCGCCTCCTCACGTCCCTTCATCGTGGCGGGCGGCGGTGTCCACTACAGCGAGGCCACCGGCGCCCTTCGCCGTTTCGTGGAGGCCACGGGCATTCCGGCGGGCGAGACCCAGGCCGGCAAGGGGGCACTGCCCTTCGATCATCCCCAGTCGCTCGGCGCCGTCGGCGTCACCGGAACGTCCGCAGCGAACCGCTTCGCGCGCGACGCCGATCTCGTGATCGTGATCGGCAGCCGGCTCGCGGATTTCACCACGGCGTCGAAGTCGGCGTTCGCTGCGGACGAGGTCCGGTTCGTGTCGATCAACGTCGCGGAGCTCGACGCCTTCAAGCAGTCCGCGGTTCCGCTCGTCGGCGATGCGCGCGCCACGTTGGAGGAACTGCAGTCGGCGTGCGCGGGCTGGAACGTCTCGCCCGCGTATGCGTCCGCCGCCGCCACCGACAAGGCCGCCTGGGAGGCGGAAGCCACCCGGATCTTCGAGGAGCGGCACGGCCCTCCGATCGGCCAGGGTGAAGTCATCGGCGTGCTCAACGCGTTCGCCGACCCGCGGGCGGTCCTCGTCTGCGCCGCCGGCAGCCTGCCGGGCGACCTGCACAAGCTGTGGAGGACCCGCACACCCGGGGGGTATCACCTCGAGTACGGCTATTCCTGTATGGGGTACGAGATCGCCGGAGGACTTGGCGTGAAGATGGCCGCGCCCGACCGGGACGTCTACGTCATGGTGGGCGACGCCTCGTACCTGATGATGGCGCAGGAGATCGCGACCGCCGTGCAGGAAGGGATCACGCTCACGATTCTGCTGCTCGACAACCAGGGGTACTCGAGCATCGGCGGCCTGTCCGCCTCCGTCGGGTGCGGCGGATTCGGGACACGCTACCGGCGGCGGACCGCGTCGGGTGAGCTCGACGGCGCGCCCTGCGAGATCGACTTCGTGGCGAACGCCGCGTCGATGGGCGCCCATGCGGCGCGCGCGGACACACGGGAGGACATCCGGAACGCGCTTGCGGCCGCGAAGGGGCGCAGTGGCGTCAGCGTGATCGTCGTGCCCGTGGATCCAGAGCAGCGTGTTGGCGGCTACGACTCGTGGTGGGACGTGCCCGTCGCGGAAGTCTCGCCGCTCGACGAAGTACAGGGCGCGCGCGCGGCCTACGAAGAGGCGCGCCGCCGGGTCAAGCACTACCTCTGAGGTCAGGCGTTGCCAACAATGAATATCGCGGTCGAACGGCTGCAGGGATGGAGCCGCCGCTTCTGATGACGCCAAAGATTCGTGTGGCCAACGCCCCGTGTTCGTGGGGTGCGCTCGAGTTCGAGTCGGGTGCTCGAGGTCCGTCGTTCGTCCGGGTGCTGGATGAAATCGCCTCGACCGGGTACGAGGGTACCGAGCTGGGCGACTGGGGGTTCATGCCGACCGATCCCGCCAGGCTGCGCGAGGAGCTCGACCGCCGGCGGCTGTCGCTGATGGCGGCGTTCGTCCCGGTCCGCTTGAGCGTGGCGGCCGATCACGCGCCCGGCATCGAGTCCGCCCTGCGGGTCGCCGGCCTGCTCGCGGCCGCGGGCGATCGCCCGTTCATCGTCCTGTCGGACGATACGGCGAGCGATCCGGCGCGGACCAGGCGGGCGGGCCGCATCCGGCCCGCCGACGGTCTGGCCGATCGCGACTGGGACACCGCGGCCGCGGGCGCAGAGGCCATCGCGCGCGCCGTGCGCGCGAGACGACCGGCCTGCGGACCGTCTTTCACAACCACTGCGCCACGTTCGTCGAGGCGCCGTGGGAAATCGAGGCGCTCATGCAGCGCACGGATCCCTCGCTCGTGGGGCTGTGCCTGGACACCGGGCACTGCGCGTTTGGCGGCGGCGATGCCGTGGCCGCGGTCGACCAGTGGC
>JANOJK010000882.1:0-6305 GCA_031408165.1 Acidobacteriota bacterium
GAAGGTCTCCTTGATGGCCCGCGCGCTCACCCATCGAACCAGGTTAAGCTTCGAGCCCGCCTTGTCGTTCGTCCCGGAGCCGCGCGCGCCACCGAACGGCTGCTGGCCCACCACCGCCCCGGTGGGCTTGTCGTTGATGTAGAAGTTGCCGGCGGCGTTGCGCAGCGCGGACGCCGCCTGGCGCACCGCCCCCGCGGTCCCTGGAAAAGACGGCCCCGGTGAGCGCGTAGGGCGAGGTCTGGTCCACGACCGAGAGCGTTTCCTCCCACTTCTCGTCCGCATAGGGGTGCACCGTCATCACCGGGCCGAAGATCTCCTCGCACAACAGGCGATAGCCGGGGTCGGCCGTCTCCACGAGGGTGGGCTCGACGAAGTACCCGGTCTCCCCGTTCGTCCCTCCTCCCGCCACGACCCGCGCGTTCTTTTCGCGCGTCGGCGATGTACTCCGAGAACTTGTCAAACGACTTTTTGTCGATCACCGCGCCCATGAAGTTCCGGAAGTCGGCCACGTCTCCCATCCGGATGTCCTTCATGATCGCGACCGTGCGGTCGCGGACGTCGTTCCAGATCGACTTCGGCACGTAGGCCCGGCTGGCCGCCGAGCATTTCTGGCCCTGGTACTCGAAGGCGCCGCGGGCGATGGCCACTGCGAGGGCCTGCGGGTCGGCCGACGAATGGGCGACGATGAAGTCCTTGCCCCCGGTTTCGCCGACGATGCGCGGGTACGAGCGGTAGCGGCCCATGTTCCCGCCGATGGTCTTCCACATCGAGTTGAAGACCTCGGTGGAGCCTCCGGGATCTCCTTCCCGCCTCCGCCGCTCGCGCGACGTCGGCGGGCGGGTACGCACGCGCCGCCAGGGTCCGGTCGGTCTTGGCGCCCAACGGCGTCCGGGTGTCGGCCCGGAGGGTGCGCGCATGACGGGCTCGCTGCTGGCGGCGCCGCTCGACGCCGTCCGCCGGCTCGATCGCATGATCGGACGCCGCTCCGGCCGGCGCCGGATTCTCGTGGACGCGCGCACCCCGGTGAACTACACGATGGTGGCGCCGGTCCATCGGGCCATGGCGGCCGACCCGCGGGTGTCCTTCTATTTCACGGCCAGCGAAGAGCCGCAGCGCCTGCGCGACATCTACCGCGATGCGCCCGGGGTCCGGCTCGTCGCGCCGGCCGCGGCGCGCCGGATGCGGTTCGACGCGTACGTCGCGTCGGATTTCATGTGGCAGACGCTGCCGCGCGGCACCTGCCGGATCCAGGTGTTCCACGGCGTGGGCGGCAAGTACGGCTTCGACGCGCCGACGACGTCCATGCGCGCGTGGGATCGGATTTTCTTCGTCAACCAACGGCGGCTCCGCAACTTCGTCAAGGCCGGCGCGATCGACGCCGGCAGCCCGGCCATCCGTCTCGTCGGGTATCCGAAAGCCGACGCCCTGGTCAACGGCACGTGGACCCGCGCGGCGGTGCTGGCGTCGCTCGGCCTCGATCCGTCCCTGCCGACGCTGCTCTACGCGCCGACCTGGTCCCCCGCCTCGTCGCTGAACACGGTGGGCACGGAACTCATCGGCAGGCTGCTGGACACCGGTGCGAACCTGATCGTGAAGCTGCACGATCGGTCCCGCGACGTCCGCGCGCGTTACTCGGGCGGCGTGGACTGGGTGTCGGCGCTCGAGCCGCTCCTCCACGGCCGGCGGTCGTCCGGGTCGAAGGCGGGACGCGGCGTCCTCGCGCCGGGCCACGACATCAGCCCCTACCTGGTGGCGGCAGACCTGATGATCACCGACCACAGCTCCGCCGGTTTCGAGTTCCTGTTGCGCGACCGGCCCATCGTCCGCATCCACCGGCCCGAGCTCATTCGCGAGGCCAACATCCACCCCGACTACGTCGACCTGCTCGCCTCGGTTTCGGCGTCCGTGACGACGGCGGGCGAGGCCGTCTGCGCCGTCGAGCGCGGTCTCGCCGCGCCCGAAGCGCTCGGCGACACGCGGCGCTCCGTTGCCGCAGACATCTTCTATCGCCCGGGCGGCGCCACTGCGCGGTCGATCCGCAACCTGTACGAAGCGATCGATCTCGACCCGACGCCGGCGCTCGTCACCGAGGAGGCCCCGTGCCGACCGTAAGCGTCATCATGCCCGCGTACAACGTCGAGCCGTACATCGGCGACGCCATCCGCTCCGCGCTCGCGCAGACCTACAGCGACTTCGAGCTCATCGTCGTCGACGACGGCTCGAAGGACGGCACGGCGGAGGTCGTCAAGGCGCTGGCGCGCCAGGACTCGCGCATCCAGCTCGTGCAGCAGGCGAACCGCGGCCTGGCGGGCGCACGCAACTCGGCGCTCCGCGCAGCCCGCGGCGCGTACTTCGCCCTGCTCGACAGCGACGACCTCTGGGAACCCGACTTCCTCGCGGAACAGATGGCGATCCTCGAGACCAATCCCGGCGTCGACATCGTGACCGGCAACGGGTGGTGCCTCGGCGGCGCGCCGCACGGGCAGCTCGCGCGCCCGTTTCCCGACCCGCGCCCGGCGCCGGACCTGGCGGCGATCATCGGCGACGAGTGGTCCGTGTTCATCATGTCGGTCATCCGCCGCCACGTGTACACCACGATCGGCGCGTTCGACGAGGATATGCGCAGCAACGAGGACTACGACTTCTGGCTGCGCGCCGCGGTCGCGGGGTTCACCTTCTACCGCAACGACCGGCCGCTGGGGCATTACCGCATCCGCACCGACAGCCTTTCGGCGAGCGACGTGCGGATGCTGCGCGGCATTCTGCACGTGTACACGAAACTGCGTCCCGTCATCGCCCAGCGGCCCCGCGAGATGGCAATCCTCGACCGCCAGATCAGCCGCTTCGAGGCGGAGTGGATCGCCGCTGAGGCGCGGCTGGCGCTGGAAATCGCCGACTTCGAGGCCGCGCGGGAGCACCTGGGCGCGCTGCACGCCCGCCGCGGAGGCGCGGCGCTCGTCGTCGCGCGGCTGCTCGCCCGCTGGGCGCCCAGGACCCTTATCCGCATGATCCGGTTCAAGCGCGCCGCGACACCGGCCATTCCCGCCGGCCCGCCCGCGCTGTGACCGCCATGACGAAGATGACCTACTCGGTCGTCATCGCGACCTACAACCGCGCCGCGGATCTCCGCGACACGCTCGGCAGCCTGGCCCGCCTGCGTCCGGACGGCGCATGGGAAGTCATCGTTGTCGACAACAACTCCACCGACGCGACACGCGAGGTCGTGGCCTCAGCCGCGGCGGGCTTTCCGGCGCCGCTCCGCTATGTCTTCGAGGCCGAGCAGGGTCGCAGCCCCGCGCTGAATGCGGGGATCCGCCTGGCGCACGGCGACATCATCGTCACGACCGACGACGACGTGCGCGTCGAGGCGGACTGGCTGGATCGCGCGGCCGCAGGGCTCGCGCGACTGGGATGCGACTACGTCGGCGGACGCGTGCTGCCGATCTGGGGCGGCCCCCGGCCGGTCTGGCTGTCGGATCGCGGCGGCCAGCACTGGGCGGTGATCGCGCTCCTCGATTACGGCCCGGAGCCGATCGAGTTCGGCGCGCGCGTCCCGCTCGGCGTCAACATGGCGTTCCGCCGGAGCGCGTTCGAGCGCGCCGGTCTGCTGGATCCACGGACCGGCCGGAAGGCGGGCACGCTGCTGGGCCAGGAGGTGCGTGAATGGTGCATCCGCGCCCGGTCGGCGGGTCTCAGGGGCTTCTACGTGCCCGATCTGGCCGTGCAGCACATCATTCCCGCGTCGCGCCTGACCAAGCGGTACTTCCGGCGGTGGTTCTACTGGCGCGGCATCAGCCGCGCGCAACTGTACGCCAGGGCCGGCCTCGACATGGAAGCGCCGGAGCGGACCACCATCGATTTCACCACCGTACCGCACGTCCTTGGCGTGCCGCGGTATTTCTATCGGAAGGCGCTGTCGAGCGCCATCTCGTGGCTCACGGCGATGCTGCGCAGGGACGCCGTGGCGTCGTTCGAGCACGAGCTCTGGGTGTGGTTCTTCGCCGGGATCGTCCGGCAGCGATGGCAGGATCGCCGGCGCACCCTGGCGACGGCGGCGCCCAAACCGGGGCTCACTGCATGAAGGCGCCATGGGCAACGCTGCGCTCGATCACCCCGGCGCTGCATCGCCTCGATCACGCGCTCGGCCGTCTCTCGACGTCGAGGGACGTGCTGGTCGAGATGCGGACGCCGGTCTATCACGCCGTGCTGGGCCCCGTTGCGGACGTGCTCGCGACCGACCCCGGCGTGCGGGTCTGGTACACCAGCGAGTATCCCGAGCGCATCATTCCCCTGGTGCCCAGCGGCCGGTTCCTCGCGCACGCCGAGGTGGAATGGCGCCGGTTCGACCTGTATCTCAACGGAGATCCATGGGCGGCGGCGCGCCTGCGGCGATGTGCCCACCGGGTGAACTTCTTCCATGGCGTCGCCGGCAAGTACGACCTCGATCAGCCCACAGGTCTGCCGCTCGGCTTCGAGTATTACGATCACGTCGCGTTCATCAACAGCGACCGCATGCTCCGCTACCTCGCCGCAGGGATCGTCACCCCGCAGCAGGCCGTGCTCGTCGGCTACCCGAAGCTGGACAAGCTCGCCTCGGGCGGATTCCACGCCGCCGACGTCCGCGCCGGTCTGGGCCTCCGCCCCGGGCCACCGACGGCGCTCTACGCGCCGACCTACTCCGTCGCCTCGTCGCTGCACCTCGCCGGCGAAGCAATCGTTGAGGCGCTCGTAGGTGCCGGCCTGAACGTCATCATCAAGCTGCACGACCGTTCGCTCGATCCGGACCCGCGCTACAACGACGGCGTCGACTGGCGCGCGCGCTTCGCGGCGCTGGAGGCGCGGCACGAGCCCGGGACCATTCGCTTCGTGGAGACCGCGGACGCCTCGCCGCTGCTCGCGGCCGCCGACTGCATGGTCACCGACCACAGCTCGATCGGTTTCGAATACCTCGTCCTCGATCGTCCCCTCCTCGTCTTCGATGCGCCCGATCTCGCACACGCCGCGCGTGTCAGTCCGGACAAGATTGCGCTTTTGCGCAGCACCGCCGACCTCGTCAGCACGCCGGGAGAGCTTGCGCACGCAGCCCGTGGCGCGCTGGCCAACCCGGCGCGACTCTCAGCCGCGCGGCGGCGCGTCGCCGGTGAGCTGTTCTTCGAGCCCGGAGGCGCCACCGCCCGCGCGGTCCGGCTGGTGCGCCATCTGCTGCATCCGTCGCCGGAAAACGCGGAGGTCGGCGCGACCGTGCGCCGGAACGAGCCGTCATGAAGGTTGCGCCCACGCTCGACGCGACGGTGCTCATTGCCACCTACAACCGTGCCGCACTGCTCGACGAAACCCTCGCGTCGATTCGCGCCCTGCGCGTCAGGCCGGGACGGCACTGGGAGACGGTCGTCGTCGACAACAACTCGACAGATGCCACGCGCGCCGTCGTGGAACGGCACGCGCGGGACTTCCCCGTTCCCCTGCGCTACCTGTTCGAGGCGCAGCAAGGACGATCGAGCGCGCTGAACACGGGGATTGCCGCGTCGCAGGCGTCCGTCATCGCGATGACGGACGACGATGTGCGGGTGGACGGCGGATGGCTGGAGGCGGCGTGCGACGCGCTCGACGATCCCTCGCTCGCCTACTCGGGCGGTCCGGTGGCGCCGATGTGGGAATCAGCCCCCCCCGCGTGGCTCGACCTCTCGCGCGGCGATCTCTGGGGCACGATCGCGATCCAGGATCATGGGGACCGCTGCTTCCTGTATGAGGAAGCGCGCAAAGTGCCGCTCGGCGCCAACATGGCGGCGCGCCGGGCGATGTTCGCCGCGATCGGCGCCTTCCGGGCGGATCTGGGGCGCACCGGCGGCCGGCTGGTGCTGGGCCAGGAAGTACCGGAACTGCTGATGCGCGCGCGTGCGGCCGGCCTGCGCGGCGCCTACGTCCCCGCCATGCGGGTCCATCACCACATCCCGTCGAAGCGTCTCACGCGCGCCTATTTCCGCAGATGGTGGTTCGGCAAGGGCGTGTCGCGATCCGCACTGGAGCGGATGCAGCCGGTGACCGAGTTCGGCGTCGATCTTCGTGAGACGCCGCACGTGCTCGGCGTGCCGCGTTACATGTACGGGTCGGCGCTGCGCGACGCCGCGGGTTGCATCAGAGGGATGCTGCGTGGGCGCCCCGCTGACGCCTTCCGGCACGAGATGATGCTGACCTTCTTCGCCGGCTACTTCTGGGCGAGGCTGACCTCGCGCCCTTCGCGCTCGATGGCGCGGCTGAACGGTGACGTCACGCTCTCGACTCGCAGCTCGTAGCGCCCTTCCTCG
>JANOJK010000899.1:0-5412 GCA_031408165.1 Acidobacteriota bacterium
ACGACGATGCGGTGAAGGGGTGACATGAACAAGACGAAACGCTCACGGCTGGAAGCGCGGGGTTGGCGCGTCGGTTCCGCGAAGGACTTCTTGGGATTGAGTCTCGAGGAGGCGGCCCTCGTGGAGACTCGTTTGGCACTCAGCCAGGCGTTGCGCTCGCGGCGCGTGGAGCACGGCTTGACCCAGGGCGAACTCGCCCGGCGGTTGAAATCCAGCCAGTCGCGGGTGGCCAAGATGGAGGCCGGCGACAAGAGCGTCTCCGTGGACCTGCTGGTGAGGGCGCTGTTCTCGCTGGGGGCAAAACCACGAGACGTTGGGCGGGCCCTGCAGCGCAGCCCGAGCGCTGCCGCCTAGCCTCAGCCAAGCTCGCGTCGGAGCAGACGAAGGTCGCGACCGCACCGACGACGCAGACAGCGCGGAAGGGCGCCTTCACGCAAGGGGAGGGATCACCTATTAGGGTACGCGCAGCTTCGCCTTGCACTCCCCACCGAGTTGGTCGAGGGTGATCATGACGAGCGGCGCCTGAATCGAAAAGGGGCACCCTGGTGGGGGTGCCCCTTGGTGCCTTCCGTTGCAATCTCGTTGCAAGCAACGGGCTGAAAGTTGGTCGGGGCGAAAGGATTTGAACCTTCGACCCCTCGGTCCCGAACCGAGTGCTCTACCAGGCTGAGCCACGCCCCGACAAAAGCGTAGCCCTCATTCTAGCCCAACATCGGCCCCCCCAAGTGCAGAAATCAGCGCGCACGAAGATGGGCTGAAAATGGCCGACTCTGGAGGGCGCTACCGAGGCCGGCAGGAACCGGGCGGGGATCGAGTTGAGCCACGCGATCGCCGCCGGGAACCCAGGTCCGGTAACCGAGGCCCTTGTCGCGCAGCGTCGAACTCCCGAGCATCCCCAGCTCCACCGTGGTCGGCCGCCAAGCAGACAGCCGGCGAGGACAATCGGATCAAGCCGGCGAAGCGAAGGGGGTGGTCTCGAGGGCCAGCGATTCGAGCCTGGCCAGCGCGGGGTGGTCCGTGAGATCGGGCTGCAGCGGCGTGACCGACACGTAGCCGTCGCGCACCGCCTGGTAGTCGGAACGATCGTGCGGCTCCCAGTCGTTCTCCCCTTCTTCGATCCAGTAGTACGCCCTGCCGCGCGGGTCGCAGCGCTCGTCGACGATCGTGACGTGGTTGCGCCGGCCCTGGACGGTCAGGCGGAAGCCTTTGGGCTGCCCCGTCGGCACGTTGAGGCTGAGGAACGTCGGCGGGGCGAGACCCTCGCGCAGGACGAGCGCGGCGATCGCCGCGGCGGCCGCGGCGGACGGCCCGAAGTCGTACTGCCCCGCCGTCCGCGCCAGCGACACCGCGATGCTCGGCACTCCGAGCAGCGCCCCTTCGAGCGCCCCCGACACGGTCCCCGAATACGACCCGTCGTCGCCGATGTTGAGCCCCTTGTTGATGCCCGACACGATGAGGTCCGGCAGGCCCTTGTATAGCTTCGTGATGCCGATATTGACGCAGTCGGTCGGCGTGCCGTCGACTTCGTACACGCCCTCGCGGAGCTGTTCCATCCGGAGCGGGCGGCGGAGCGTCAGCGCGTGCCCGATCGCGCTCGCCTCGACGTGCGGCGCGACGACGAGGACGTCGCCGAGCGGACGGAGCGCGGCGGCCAGCGCATGAATGCCATCGGAGTGCACGCCGTCATCGTTGGTCACGAGAATTCTGGTCATTGGAAAACGCCAAGTATAGCAGCAGGCTCGCGGCGAGCGCGAGCGCGGCGCCGGTCAGAAACGCCGCCGGCGGCGACACGCGCGTCCAGATCGCACCGAAGATCAGGCTCGCCGCCAGCCCGCCGAAGCCGAGCGCGGCGTTGTAGATCCCGAACGCGGTGCCGCGCGCCGTTGCGGGCGCCATGTCGGCCACCCACGCCTTCTCGACCCCTTCGGTCAATCCGAAGTACACCCCGTACGCCAAAAAGATGACGAGGGCCGCCTGCAGCGAGCTGGTCCAGGCAAACGCCGCATAGATCGCCGCGTACCACAGGTAGCCGAGCACGATCATCGCGCGACGCCCGAAACGATCCGACAAGGCGCCGCCGACGACGGACGAAGACATCTTCACCACGTGCAGCGCGGACCACAGCAGCGGAATCCAGACCGGCGCGACCCCGAGGTCGTTCAGCCTGAGCAGGATGAACGCGTCACTCGCGTTCCCCAGCGCGAACAGGAAGATCACCGACATCGCCGCATAGAAGCGCTTCGGCAGGATTCCAGCCCCCCCCACCCCAGGGTCCCGGGTCCGCGGGTCACGCGTCGCGAGACGCTGATCGGGCAGCCGGAGAATCAGGGCGATCACGATGATCCCAGGGACCAGCGTCCACATGAACAACGCGCGATAGGCCTCGGGATGGAAATACAGGAAGACCGTGGCCAGCAGCGGGCCGGCGACCGCGCCGGCGTGATCCATTGCGCGGTGGAAGCCGTAGACGCGGCCGCGCGTTTTCTCCGGCGCGAAGCTCGCCAGGAGCGCGTCACGCGGCGAGGAGCGGATCCCTTTTCCCAGCCGGTCGGTGAAGCGGAGGCCGAGAACCTGCGGCCACGTGGTGACGAACCCCATGAGCGGACGAACCAGCGACGACAGACCGTAGCCGAGCAGCACCAGCTTCTTCGGCTGCCCGGTGCGGTCGGCGATCCGGCCCGAAACGATCTTGAGGATGCTGTTGGCCCCTTCCGCGACCCCTTCGATGACGCCGAGCGACATCGCGCCGGCGCCGAGCACACGGGTCAGGAACAGCGGCAGCAGCGGATACACCATCTCGCTGGCCGTGTCGGTGAAGAAGCTGATCCAGCCGAGCAGCCAGACCGGCCGCGAGAGGCCGTATCGATCGAGCGGGTTCCCCGATGGGTCCGAACCGTAGTCGGGCTTCACACGCGCCGGAAGGCGCTCCGCCGGTACATCCCGGCCGGCAGAGCAAACAGGACCACCAGATTCGCGATCGCATCGCCGCGCGCCGCCTTCCGTGCGGGCGCGAAACTCTGGAAGACGGGCAGGTGAACCCGGGAGCCGGGATGCGTCACGGACGACCATCGCCGCGACGGTGATCCCGCGAAAGACGTGGACGGAGACGACGCGCACGGCACCGGGCGTGGGCGGAGACCCGGGCAGGACCGCGCCACGACTGTCGGCTGCGCCATTCCCCTGAAGCCTACAGGCCCCGTATAATCCGGTCAACGATGTCCGCGCCGTTCGACGCCGTGCTGCTGGTAGCGTTTGGCGGGCCGCAGGGGCCCGCCGACGTCCGTCCGTTTCTCGAAAACGTGCTGCGCGGCCGCCGGGTGAGCCCCGAGCGCATCGACGAGGTCGCCCATCACTACGAGCTGTTCGGGGGGGTCTCGCCGCTCACCGCGCTCACGCTCGCGCAGGCGCGGGCGCTCGAGGCCATGCTCGCCGAACGAAGCCTCCCGCTCCCCGTGCACGTCGGGATGCGCAACTGGCACCCATACCTGGCCGACACGCTCGCGGACATGTCGCGCGCGGGCGTCCGCCGCGCGATCGGCGTGCTCGCCGCCGCGCATCGCAGCTACTCGGGCTGCACGCAGTACCGCGAGAACGTGCGCGACGCGCGGCTCGCGCTCGCCGCCACGGGCGCGCACGCCCCCGCCGTCACCTATGTCGGCGACTGGCACGAGCATCCCGGGTTCATCGAGGCCAATGCCGATCACGTGCAGGAGGCGTTCGCACGGCTGCCGGAGGAGCACCAGGACGGCGCGCGGCTGATCTTCACCGCCCACAGCATCCCGCTCACCATGGCCGCGCAGTATCCGTACGTGGCGCAGATCCAGGCCTCGGCAGCGCGCATCGCGGATGCCGCGGGGCGATCGGACTGGGTGCTCGTCTACCAGAGCCGCAGCGGGCGCCCCGGCGATCCGTGGCTCGAGCCCGACGTGTGCGACTACCTCCGCGCCGAACGGGCCAAGGGTCTCGAGGCCGCCGTCCTCTCCCCCGTCGGGTTCCTGTGCGATCACGTGGAGGTCCTCTACGATCTCGACGTCGAGGCCGCGGACACCTGCGTCGAGGCCGGCATCCTCATGGCGCGCGCGGAGGCGGCCAACGCCCATCCGCGCTTCATCGAAGCCCTCGCCGACGCGGTGCTCGACGTGTGGGCGCGCCACGCCGGCGGGCGGCCGGTCCCGATCGTGGCGGCCACCTGAACGCGCTCCGGTAGCTTTGTCTGCAGCCCAAGAGGCGCCGGCGCAAGACGCTAAAGCCGGAAGTTCCGTGTGCTCGGCATCTCCGCGTGACCGGCGTGAGATGGTCGTGACGAGCGGCTCGTACGGGCGGCTGTCTCACCGACGTTCTCACGCAGAGACCCGCGAGGAGCAGAGCCCGCAGGGCACTCACGTCGCGCCGTGCCTGGGGGCGTCCGGCTACCCCGGTGAAACCGGCTCTGGAGGTGGCGGGACCGGTACGATAGGATCTCCCCACCCGATGAACCTCGATCAACTCACATTCCCCATCGTTCAGATTTCCCTCGATCTCACCTCGCTCGAAGAGGCGCTCGAGACGGCGGCGATCGCGGTCGACGCCGGCGTGGACTGGCTCGAGGCGGGCACGCCCCTGCTCCTGGCCGAAGGGCTTCGCGCGGTGGAACAGCTTCACGCCCGGTTTCCCACTCACCCGATCGTCGCGGATTTGAAGACGATGGACGGCGGATACCTCGAGACGGAGATGATGGCGAAGGCGGGCGCCAGCCTGGTCGTCGTGATGGGGCGCGCGCACGAAGCGACGATCCGCCGCGTCGTCGACGCCGGGCGCGACTTCGGAGTCAAGGTCATGGGGGACAATCTCGCCGCCGACGATCGCGTCGCGTGCGCGCGATGGATGGAAGGCCTCGGGGTCGACTTCATCGTCCACCACATCGGCTACGACGAGCGGCGCATGGTGACGGGCCTCAGCCCGATGGACGAGATCGACGAGGTCGTCCGCGCCGTGTCGATCCCGGTGCAGGCGGTCGGCGGGCTGACGATCCGGCAGGCGATCGAATGCCCGTCGCGCGGCGCGCCGCTCGTGGTGCTCGGGGCGCCGCTCGTGATCGACGCGGACGCGTTCACGCCGGTCACGGGAGCGAAGCTGCACGCCGCGCTGAGCGAGATCTGCCGGGAAATTCGCCAGGCCGCGACATCCACTGCCACGACGACCAGGCAAGAGCGCAGGAGTCCAGGAGGACTTACCTGATCGTTCTCCTCGCCTCTTGTCCTCCTGCGACGAGCAACCACGCATGAATCAGCAAGGCGTCGTGCAGTACGCGCTCGAAAAGCTCGCCGTGGAGCTCCGCGAGGTCCCGGTGCCGGAGATCGGGGATGACGATGTGCTGCTGCGCGTGGGGGCGGTGTCGGTTTGCGGATCCGACGTCCACCAGGCGTACAACAC
>JANOJK010000932.1:0-2569 GCA_031408165.1 Acidobacteriota bacterium
CTGCTGCCCGGCATCATCCTGCACTTCGCGTTCGACGTCGTCTGGTTCTCCCTGCCGATCTTCCTCGCGAAGGCGCCGGGCATCTGGTTCCAGCAGTTGATGGTCGTGGTCTTCACCCTCGTCCCCCTGTGGATTGTGCTCTGGCGGCGCGCGCAGGCCGGCCGATGGACGGAGCTCTCCCCGTCGGACCTGAACGGGGCGTGGACGCCCCCGCCGCCGCGAGAGCGGCCGGTGGAGCTGCCCGCGGTGCCCCACGCGCAGATCCCCGCCGGCACGCGGCCGGCATGGCTGGCCCTCGGCGCAATCGGGCTGGTGGTCTGCCTCGCCGGCATCGCGCGGCACCAAGACAACTCGTTTGGCGCCCTGCCGCTCACACGGGAGCAGGCCGAGACCGCGGCGCGGCAGGAACTGCAGAAGCGCGGCGTCGCCCTGTCGCCGAACTGGCGCGTCATGGGCGTGCCGGACGATGGGGCCGGGGGGCCGCATCAGTTCGTGGCCGAGACCGCCGGGGTGCCACGGTGGCGCGAGCTGCTCGGCGTATACCTGCCCAAGCCGCGGTGGCGCGTGAGGGTCGCGACGTTCGCTGGCGACGTCGCCGACCGCGCGGAAGAGTGGCAGGTGTATGTGACCGCCGCCGGAGAGATACGGAACGTGCGCCATGTCATCCCGGAAGGGCGGGCGGGGGCCTCGCTGGATGAATCGGCCGCGCGCGAGCGGGCGCTCGCCGCGGTGCGCGAGCGGCTCAATCTCGAGGGGTCGCACATCAAGGAGATCTCCGCGAAGCCGAAGAAGCAGCAGGCGCGGACCGACTGGACCTTCACCTACACCGACACGACCGTGCCGAGCCCCCCTGAACCGCGTATCGACGTCGACCTGGCCGGCGACGAGGTCGCGTCGGTCGCGCGGTACGTGCACGTGCCCGAGGAGTGGGAGCGCCGGCAGCGCGCCGCGTCCACCCGGAACATCGTCATCCAGATCGCCATTTCGATCGTGTTCGGCGGGCTGCTGCTGGCGGCGGCCATCGGCGGCATGATCGCGTGGAGCCGCGGGCGCTACGCGCCGCGGATGTTTGTCGCCGCCGCCGGAATGGTGCTGGCCGCATCGGTCATCGACATCGCCAACAGCTGGCCGTCCGTCCTCGCGTCGCTCTCCACGTCCGCGCCCCTGCCGCTTCAGGTGATCGGTATTGTCGCGGTCGGCTTCATCGGGCTGGCGCTGCTGGCCGCTGTGGTGGCACTGGCGATAGGCGCGCTGCCGCATCGGCTCGCCGGACTCGGACAGGTGGCGGACCGCGACGCGGTGCCACTCGGGATCGCGGCCGGGCTCTTCGGCGCCGCCGTCGGCGCCGTGGCGGCATCGCTGCGCACACCGGAGTGGGCGCAGTTCCCGGCGGTCGGGGCGCTCGGGACGGGCGTCCCGATGCTGTCGGAGGCGATCGACCCGGTTGCCGGATTCCTCATGCGAATCGCCATCGTGACCGCCACGCTGCTGGCGATCGATCGCATCACGGCATCGTGGACGCGCGGCCGGGGCGCCGGCGTGGCCGCGCTGGCGGCGATCGGATTTCTGTCGGTCGGCGTGCCCGCGGGCGCCCACGCGGGCGGCTGGGCCCTGGCGGGCGCGCTGACCGCGGTGGCGCTGGTGACCGCCTATGTCACCCTGCTGCGATTCGACATCACGCTCGTCCCAATCGCCCTGGGGACCATGATGGCGGTGGGGGCCGTGGCGCGCGGCGCGCAGCGCCCCTATCCCGGGGCGTTGCCCGGGTCCATCGGTGCGGCTATGCTGATCGCGTTACTGGCGTACGGGTGGCTGAAGGCGTTAAGATCCGCCCGCCTGAAAGAAGTTGGCAGTTCGTAGTTCGCGGTAGACGGTTCATGTTCAACAAGGGGAGTTTGAGTATGCGTTTTGTTTCAGCATCGGCGATCGCATTGGTCGGGGCGCTGTGTGTCGCTCAGGTTCACGCGCAGCAGGCCGCGCCCGCGGCGCCGCAGGCAGACGCGTCGCGCAAGGTGGCCGGCGGCGGCATCACGGCGGCGGGCTGGAAGGGCCGGGTCGACGCCAACGAGGCCTCGAAGGGGGCGACGATCAGCGATTCGAAGTTCGCGCAGCAGGGCGCCGACTTCCACATCAACAACGGGCCCGCGGCGGTCTACTGGAACCCCGCGCAGACGGCGAGCGGCAGCTACACGGTGAGCGCGACGTTCACCGAGCCGAAGTACATGTCGTCGAACGACCATCCGCATCCCTACGGCGTCTTCATCGGCGGCAGCAAGCTCGACACCGAGAACGCCACGTTCGTCTACTGCACGCCCTACGGCAACGGCACGTTCATCGTCCGCGGCATGGGCCCGGCGCCCTTCCGCGTGTCGCCCGGCCGCTCGGTGCCGAACGAGGCGATCAAGAAGGCGGAGACCGGCGGCAGCGTGACCCAGGAAGTCGCCTGGGTGGTCACGCCCGAGAAGGCCGAGTGCAAGATCAACGGCACCGTGGTCGGCAGCTATCCGAAGGCCGACCTGGTCGGCCCCGGCAAGCTCGAGTCGCTCGACGGCATCGCCGGCATCCGCGT
>JANOJK010000972.1:0-1668 GCA_031408165.1 Acidobacteriota bacterium
AAGAGTTTTCACGCGGTTCGGTCCAACGAAGCGACTGGTGAAACGCTGTCGTGACTTTCGCTACAGGATCATGCTGAAAGTGAGGGGGTTGCAAGGAAATCAGGACGATAGGTCATTGGTGATAGTCGAGCATCCGGGTGCTTTCAGACGCCGCAGAAAAGCCCGCATGAAATGGGTGCGCATTCCACCCATCGTGATCAGTCCGTCCGCGCCATCGTGATCACGGGGACCACGGCATCGTGATCGGAGCGAAGCGACGTTGAGCTGTGGGATAGGTTAGCCGGTGTTCGCCTCCAGTGATAGTGGCTCGATGTACGGCCGGTGTGCGTTCCTTTTTTCTCCTTTCATCTTCCGATGATGGCGGTGGGCGGTGTGGGAAACCGCGTCCGCGCGGTTTTCCAAAGACCTGTGGGCGCGTCTGCGCGTCCATAGGTCTGGCACCGTCCGCGGCCCGTCCCGTCGGTCAGCCTTTCTCCTTCCGTCGCGACGGGCCTTTCAGCGTGATCGGATACGCATTGTGGACGAGGCGATCGAGGACGGCGTCGGCGATCGTCGGGTCGCCCAGATACGTGTGCCACTGATCACGCGGGAGCTGGCTCGTGATGATCGTCGAGCGGGTCGCGTCGCGATCCTCCATCACCTCGAGGAGATCCTGGCGCTGGACGTCGTTCACGGCGGCGAGGCCCCAGTCATCGAGGATCAGGACGTCCACGCGCGCCAGCCGTGCGAGGGCGGTGGTGTAGGAGCCATCGGCGCGCGCGAGCGCGAGCTCCTGAAAGAAGCGCGGCAAGCGCCGGTAGATCGCTCGGTAGCCCTGCCGACACGCATGCTGGCCGAGCGCGCACGCCAAGTAGGTTTTCCCGACGCCGGTGGCCCCGGTGATGAGGACGTTGCGGTGTTCGGCGATCCACCGACCGGTGGCGAGCTGTCGGATCAGCGATCGATCAAGCTCGCGGCGCGGCGCGTACTCGAGGTCCTCGAGACACGCCTGGGCCATGCGCAGCTTGGCCTCCTTGAGCCGACGGCCAAGCTTGCGATTGTCGCGCGAGAGATGCTCGGCGTCGACGAGCAGGCCGACGCGTTCGTCGAAGCTGAGCGCCGCGATCGCCGGGTCTTGCAACTGCGTGCGATAGGCGTCGGCCATCGCGCCGAGTCGGAGGGCGCGGAGGCGGTCGAGGGTCGGTTCAGTCAGCATGGTGGTCTCCTTCGGCATCAGCCGGTTCGTAGTACGCGGGGCCGCGGACGTTGGCATGGACGAGCCCTGGGCTCGGCGGCGCGGGCTCGCCCTCCAAGGGCAGACGGTCCAGCCCGTGTTTGAGGATCGAGTCGACGTGGCGATACGACCGGGCGCCGGCGGCGAGCGCGCGGGCGCAGGCCGCGTCGAGCCGCGCCGGGCCATGCTGCTTCGCCAATCGGAGGATGCCCAGGCAGGAGCGATAGCCTTGCTCGGGATGGGGCCGGCTCTCGAGCAGCGCCTGGACGAGCGCCTCGGTGTGCCGCCCGATGGTGGCGCCCCAGCCGATCAAACGGGAGGGGCTCCACTCCAGATGCGCGCGGTGCGCCTTCGGCATGTGCTCCGGGATGGTCGTGTGGCGGCCGGGCAGATAGCTGCGCACGTGGAGCCACACGCGGACGCCGCGCAGCAGCACGTCGACGGTCGTCGCCGTG
>JANOJK010000973.1:0-2924 GCA_031408165.1 Acidobacteriota bacterium
GCGGCTGCCGAGCGTGGCCGGCACGTCGAACCCGCCACGGACGGCGAGCGTGAGACGCATGCCTCGGGTGCGGGCGCCGCAGCGGATGCGGCAGCCCGATGCGACGCGGAAAGGCCGATGCCGCGGGGCGGGCACGCCGTCAACCGTGACTTCGATCTCGGCGCCGGCGACGGCGCAGGTGATGTCGGCGTCGGCCACCAGTTCCGGCCCGAGGAGTGTGACTTCGAGCGCCGCGGCCATGGGATGGTTGCCGAGGACCTGGTTCGCCAGGCGATGCGAGTATGCGTCCATCGGACCCGACACCGGCACGCCAAGCCCCTGGTAACCGCGGCGGCCCAGGTCCTGGACCGTGGTCAGCATCCCTGGCCTGACGACCGTCAGGCCGGGACGGGGGTCTGACCCCATGCCCTGACCCTCCGGGGTCAGACCCCGGTCGTTGGGGTTCACACATCACCCCACGGGGAGGTAGCGCGGTACGCAGATTCTGAAATCCGAGTGAACCGTACGGTGTCGCCCGGATGAAACAGGAAGGGTTCGGCTCGTTCGGCGTCGTACGGCTTCACCGGGCAGCGGCCGATCAGGCTCCATCCGCCAGGTGTCTCCGCCGGATACACACCCGTCTGACCGGCGGCGACGCCAACGGACCCCGCGGGCACCTTCAGCCGTGGCGACGCGCGACGCGGCGCCGCGATCCGCGGATCGAGCGATGCCATGTAGGCGAAGCCCGGCACGAATCCGACGACGAAGACGCGATAGGCGGGCGCCAGGTGCAGCGCGATCACCTCGTCGATCGAGCACCGGGCAAACGCCGCGACGTCAGCGAGATCGGGTCCGTATGGCCCGTCGTAACAGACGGGCACGGAGACGAGCGGCCCCGGCGCGACGTCGCCGCCGGGCCCGGTGGACGCAAGCTCCAGCAACCGGGCGGGCACGCCGCCGGCCCCGTCCGACAGCGGGTCGACGTAGACCATCACCGACCGGTACCCCACGACCAGGTCGGTGACCGGGAGTCCGGCGGCCTCCACGGCGCGCGCGATCTGAATCGCCCGCGCGTTCACCGCCTCATCGATGCGCTCCGGCAACTCGATCAACCAGGCCGAGTCCCCGGCAGGAAGGACGCGCACGGGCATCATCGTTTCATCCCGTCGGCCGCTGAGGCCCCTTCTGACATGCCCCACCTCGCTGCGCGCTCATCCCTCGACGCGGCTCGGGACGAGCCTGTGCCGGTCGACTGGCGGCGGGTGCCTTCACTGACTTCCCTCCCGCGCTCGCATGCCATCGGCGACTCAGCGGGCCTCGAGGGAGGACAGTAGCTTCTGGTGAATGTCGTCGAACCCGCCGTTGGACATGACCACGACCAGGTCCCCCTCGCGCGCCTCTCGTGCCACGGCGGCGACGATGTCGTCGACCTTCGGGATGTAGCGGGCGTCCTTGCCGGACCCGCGCAGATCGGCGACGAGCTGCTCCGCCGACAGGCGCTGATCCTCGGGCAGCGTGGATCTGAAGATTGCGGGCAGCAGCACGCGATCCGCCGCCGCGAACGCGCGCGCGAACTCCTGCTGAAAGACCTTGCGGCACGAGGTGGCCGAACGCGGCTCGAAGATCGCCCAGATGCGGCGATCGGGATAGGCCGAGCGGACGCCGGCGAGCGTCTCGGCAATCGCCGTCGGATGGTGCGCGAAATCGTCGTAGACGGCGACGCCCTGCGCGGTGCCGCGCAACTGCATGCGCCGGCGCACCCCCTTGAACGCCCGCAACCCTGCCGACATCGTGTCCGTGCTGAGACCCACCGCAGCCCCGATCGCCATCGCCGCCAGCGTGTTCCGGACGTTATAGGCGCCGAGCAGGGGCACTTCGAACGTGCCGGCCGGATCCCCCTTCCGCCGCAGGCTGAACGTCGTCGAATCGACCGCCACCTTCAAGTCGTGCGCCTGCCAATCGACCCCGGCGGACAGCCCGAACGTTTCGACGCGGCAATGCGCGGCCGTTCCCAGCGCACGCGCCTCCCCATCGTCGGCGCCAACGAGCAACAGGCCGCGCCGGGGAATCAGGTTGACGAACCGCCGGAACGCGAGCCGGATGGAGTCGAGATCGGGATAGATGTCAGCGTGGTCGTACTCGAGGTTGCCGATGACGGCGATGTCGGGAAGCGCGTCGCGCTCGTGTTCCCTGGCCCGCTCCTCGATCCGCGAGCAAAGGAACGAAGCGATCGTCTCGTAGGTTGGGCCGGGGCGAGAGTAGATGTCGCCGATCATCTCGTGGTGCGGCACCTTGTCCCAAACCCAGCCGTAGCCATGAACCGCACCATCCTCCCCCACCACGATCCAGGCGTCGCGGGAGCGGTCGAAGCGGGGGAGCGACCAGTCGTCGCGCACGTCGTCCGCATCGGTCTCGGCCTCGCCGATCTCGAAGAGGTCACACGCGCACATCAGTTCCGCGACCGCCTCGGCCTCCTCCAGCGCGGGACGGCGGAGGTGGTGACCGGGGGGCAGTTCGGGATAGCTTGGGGATTCGGGGGTTGCCGAAGTCATGGCGTGGCTCCTGGATGTCGCGCTAGCCCGCCGCGGGGCCGAACCATCGAATGAGCAACAGACTCGCGGTCGCGGTCGCCGCCGCCGTCGCGAGTCCCACGTAGAAAGGACGCATGCCGGTCTTCCGCATCGCCTCGAAGCGCGTGGAAAGTCCCACGCCGGCCAGCGCAACAAGAATCAGGAAGCGGACGGCGGTCTGGATCGCCCGGGGTACGTCCTGACCGGTCGCGTCGGAAAGCGCGCGAACGGCGCCGAACGTGTTGAGCAGCGCGAGCAGGAGAAATCCGACGACGAAGAACGGGAGCGACTGCTGGAGCCGCTTCCGCCACCCGGCCGGAGCCGCTCCCGCGCCGCTGGCCGCCGTTGTCGCGCGACTGTACGCCAGTCCCATCG
>JANOJK010001016.1:0-2605 GCA_031408165.1 Acidobacteriota bacterium
GCCTGAAAGGCCGCGCCAACTGGTGGAATAGAGATGTCGAGACTACAGACTCCGGTAAGAAAGAACGACAACGTGGTGATCATCACCGGGAAGGATCGCGGCAAGCGCGGCCGCGTGCTGAAGATCCTGCCGGCGAAGAACCGCGTCATCGTCGAGGGCGTCAACATCATCAAGCGCCACACCAAGCCCAACCCCCAGAAGCAGATCAAGGGCGGCGTGGTCGAGCGCGAGGCGTCGCTGCACGCGTCCAACGTGCAGGTGGTGTGCCCGGAGTGCAGCAGGGCCACGCGGATCGGCCGGAAGATCCTCGGCGACGGCCGCAAGGTCCGCATCTGCCGCAAGTGCGAGGGAGTGGTAGACAAATGAGCCGCCTGAGGGACCGTTACAGCAAGGACGTCGCGCCGGCGCTCGCCAAGGAATTCGGCTACAAGAACGTGATGGCCATCCCGAAGCTCGAGAAGATCGTCGTGAACATGGGCCTCGGCGAGGCGACCGCCAACGCCAAGATCGTGGACACCGGTGTCGACGAGATCGCGCGCGTCACGGGGCAGAAGCCGGTCGTCACGCGCGCGAAGAAGTCGATCGCGCAGTTCAAGGTGCGCCAGGGCATGCCGATCGGCGCGATGGTGACGCTGCGCGGCGACCGGATGTGGGAGTTTCTCGACCGCCTCATCTCGATCGCCCTGCCGCGCGTGCGCGACTTCCGCGGCGTCTCGCCGAAGGGGTTCGACGGCCGCGGCAACTATACGCTGGGCCTCAAGGACCAGCTCCTGTTCCCGGAGATCGATTACATGAAGGTCGACAAGGCGCGCGGGATGAACATCTCGGTCGTCACCACCGCGCGGACCGACGAGGAATCGCGCAAGCTGCTCCAGCTGCTCGGCATGCCGTTCAGAACGCAGTAGGCCGTTCACCGCCGGACCGCACGCGATCACGAAGGCACCACGACCTGCACACGGCGAACGGCAGACTGCAAACGACAAGGATCGAAATGGCAACCACCGCGAAGATCGCCAAAGAAGCAAAGACACCGAAGTTCAAGGTCCGCCTGCGCAACCGCTGCAAGCGCTGCGGCCGGCCGCGGGCCTATATCCGCAAGTTCGCGCTCTGCCGCCTCTGTTTCCGCCAGCTGGCGCTGGAAGGGGACATCGCAGGCGTCACCAAGAGCAGCTGGTAGCTGGCAACTGGAAACTGGAAACTGAAATATGACAGACCCTATCGCAGACATGCTCGCCCGGATCCGGAACGCGACCCAGTCGCGGCACCCCCGCGTCGATATGCCCCTCTCGCGGCTGAAGGTCGAGATCGCGAAGATCCTCGAGAGCGAAGGCTACATCCAGGGCTTCAAGCTCGTGGAGCCGAAGGAGGGCGAGCCGCAGGGCCTGCTCCGTGTGATGCTCAAGTACGGCCCCCGCGGCGAGCGCGTCATCACCGGCATCCAGCGCGTCAGCCGTCCCGGCCGCCGCGTCTACTTCGGCCGCGACAGCGTCCCCGATGTGCTCGCGGGCCTCGGCTGCAGCATCCTGACGACGTCGCGCGGGGTCATGACCGGCAAGGAAGCCGTCAAGGCAGGCGTGGGTGGAGAAGTCCTCTGTAATGTTTGGTAGGTCCCAGCGGCCAGCCTCCAGCTTCCAGCCAGATGCCGGAAGCGACGGAGCTGGAAGCCGGAAGCCGGAAGCTGGAAACTGACAATGTCCCGAATCGGCAAGAAAATAATTCCCATCCCGAAGGGCGTCAAGATCGACGTTCAGGCCGGCGCCGTCGAGGTGAAGGGGCCCAAGGGCACGCTGCGCCAGGCGCTGCCGCCGGGTATCGGCTTCGAGGTCGCCGGTGATCAGCTGCACGCCCGCCTCCTGCGCGAGGATCCGGAGCTCGGCAAGTTCCACGGGCTGGCGCGCAGCCTCGTCGCCAACGCCGTCAAAGGCGTGACCGAGGGCTTCCGCAAGGACCTGGACATCGTCGGCGTCGGGTACCGCGCGGAGGTGAAGGGCAAGCAGGTCCACTTCGCGCTCGGCTACTCGCACCCGGTCGTGTTCGAGATCCCCACCGGGATCGACGTCGCGATCGACAAGCAGACCCACCTGACGGTCACCGGCATCGACCGGCAGCTCGTCGGGCAGGTCGCGGCCGACATCCGCTCGCTGCGCAAGCCCGACCCCTACAAACAGAAGGGCGTGCGGTACACCGGCGAGGTCTTGAAGAAAAAGGCTGGAAAGACCGGAGCGAAGTAAGACGGGAAACTCAGGATGAACATAAAGACCGTAAAGGATCGACGCAAGAGGATCTCGCTCCGCCAGCGGAAGCGCATCAACGGCACACCCGAGCGCCCGCGGCTGCGCATCTTCCGCAGCGTCTCGCACATCTACGCGCAGGTCATCGACGACCTGAGCGGGACGACGCTCGCGTCGGCCTCGAGCACGGAGAAGGCCCTGAAGGACGAGAAGACGCGCGGCAACAACATCGCCGGCGCGACGGCGCTCGGCAAGACCATCGCCGCGCGGCTGATCGACAAGGGCATCAAGCGCGTCGTGTTCGACCGCGGCGGATTCCTCTATCACGGCCGGATCAAGGCAGTGGCGGAAGCGGCCCGCGAAGCAGGGCTGGA
>JANOJK010001024.1:0-5105 GCA_031408165.1 Acidobacteriota bacterium
GGACAGCAGCCCGATGCCGATGTTCGGCGGATCGAACGTGAAGGACACGGGCGCCTTCGAGGTCGAGGGCCTGGTCGGCCAGCGCGTTTTCCGCCTCGCCAACCTGCCCAAGGGCTGGGTGCTGAAAGAGGTGCGCCTGAACGGCGAGGACGTCACCGACAAGGGGCTCGAGTTCAAACCGGGCGAAGACGTGACGGGTCTCGAAATCGAGCTGACCGACAAGGCGACGAGCATCAACGGCAGCGTGACCGACGATCGCGGCCAGACGCTCAAGGACTACACCGTCGTCGTCTTCGCAGAAGACAAGACGAAGTGGACCATGCCCCTCACGCGCTGGACGGCATCGTCACGGCCCGACCAGGATGGGCGCTTCAAGTTCGCCAACCTGCCCCCGGGCGCCTACCACGCGATTGCCGTGGAGTATGTGGCGTCGGGTGAATGGAGCGACCCGGAATGGCTGGCGCGCGCGAGCAAGAAGGCGACGCGCTTCACGCTCGAGGAGGGCGCGGCCAAATCGCTCGATCTGAAGCTCGCGGGATCGTAGCGCCGGAGGTTAGAGGTTGGAGGTTGGAGGCTGGGCTCGGGGCTTTCCAACCTCCGATCTCCAACCTCCAACCTCCGATCTCCAACCTCCGATCTCTGACCTCCAACCTCCGATCTCCAACCTCCGATCTCTGACCTCCAACCTCATCTGTCTTCCCGAAACAGATCCGACGCCGCATCGTCCTGGTCCGGGTCGGGCGCCGGACCGACCCGCCGTGCGTAAGCGTAAGACACGGCGAAGATCACCAGAATCAGGCTGAACGACACCCACTTGTTGATTTCCAGGTGGATCAGACCCTCGACGTTGAGGAATTCGAGCAGCAGCTTCACGCCCACCCACGCGATGATGATGAAGGCGCCGTCCACGAGCGCCGGATATCGCCGCACCATGACCAGCAGCTTCCCGATGACCAGGCGCATCATCACGATGCCGAGCAGGCCGCCGGTGATGATGACCCAGGTCTTGGGCGACATCGCGACCGCCACGAGGATCGAGTCCACCGCGAACACGACGTCCGTCAGCTCGACCTTCAGGACCGTCGCCCAGAAGACCGGCAGGCCCAGCCACGGCGTCGCTGGCCGGATCTGACGCCTGCTCTCGGTATTTCCGCTCGCAAAAAAATGGGTGTACGCGAGATAGAGCAGGTAGAGGGCCCCGACCAGCTTCACGAACGCCACCTTGATCAGGTAGACCGCCAGCAGGACCGCGATGACCCGAAAGGTAAACGCCCCGAGGAGGCCATACCGCAGAGCTTGCCGCTGCTGCTCACGCGGCAGGCCGAGCACGAGAATGGCGAGAACCAGCGCGTTGTCTGCGCTCAGCAGGCCCTCGAGAAGAACGAGAAGACCGATCGTGATGAAGTCTGATAACTGGACGTCCATACGCGCCGGGAGTACTTTATCAGGATGAACTCTGGGCCCGCCTGATGGAATTCAAGGACTACTACGCGACACTGGGTGTGCCGAAAACCGCCACCGACAAGGACATCAAGCAGGCTTACCGGAAGCTCGCCAGAAAGCATCACCCGGACGTCAACCCCAACGACAAGGGGGCCGAGTCCAAGTTCAAGGCGATCAACGAGGCGAACGAAGTCCTCGGGGACCCCGCCAAACGAACGAAATACGACCAGCTGGGCGCGAACTGGCGCCAGTACGAACAGGCGCAGCAGCAGGGGCAGCCCTATCCCGGGGGATCGCCGTTCGGCGGCGGCGGCTTCGGCGGAGAGGGCGGGGCCTGGACGATTAACATGGGGGGCCCCGGCGGCGCCCGGACCATGTCGGAAGACGAGATGCGCGACATGTTCGGGGGCGGGGGGGGCGAGGATCCGTTCTCGGACTTCTTCCGGACCTTCTTCGGCGGCGACGGCGAGGCGAGGGGACGCGGGCGCGCCTCGCGCAGTCAAAAAGGGAGGGACATCGAGTCGGAGGCCGAGCTCACCCTGGAAGAGGCGTACCACGGCGCCATGCGGCGCATCTCCATGACCCTCGGCGGCCACGCGCGCAGCATCGACGTCCGGATTCCTCCGGGCGTGAAAGACGGCTCACGGGTGCGCGCCTCGGGCGAGGGGGAGGCGGGATCGAGCGGCGGCGCGTCGGGTGACCTCTACCTCCGCGTGCGCCTCAAAACCCACCCCGTGTTCGAGCGCAAGGGAGACGACCTGTACGTGAAGGTCGCCCTGCCCGTGACGACGGCCGTGCTGGGCGGCGAGGTGCAGGTGCCGACGATCACCGGATCGATCCGCTTGAAGGTGCCCGAGACCACCCAGCCGGGACAGATTTTCAGATTGAAGGGTCACGGCATGCCCCACGTCGGTAAGCCCGACACGAAGGGCGATCTGTACGCGACGGTCGACGTGCAGCTCCCCCGCTCGCTCACAAAGGAACAGCGGGACGACTGGGACACGGTGAAGAAATCGGCAAGCCGGACGTGATCCCCGTGGAGCGGATGAAGCGAACATGAACATTCAGAAGTACACCGAAAAAGCCCAGGAGGCCATCAGCGGCGCCCAGCAGCTCGCCGATCGCCAGGGGCACCCGGAGATCACCCCGGAGCACGTGTTGCTCACGCTCATCGAGCAGCAGGGGGGCATCGTCCCCGAGATCCTCCGGAAGATGCGGATCGATCCGTCGGCCGCTGCCACGGCGGTCCGCGCGGAGCTCGGGAAGCTGCCGAGCGCCCACGGCGGCTCCCAGCCGGGCCTGTCGGCGCGCCTGCGCCAGGTCGCCAACACCGCGGAGGCGGAGGCCGCGCGCCTGAAGGACGAGTACGTGAGCACGGAGCACCTGCTGCTCGCCCTTGCCGCCGAATCGGGGCGCAACGCGCCGTCCACGCGGATCCTGCAGACCTTCGGCGCCACCAAGGACGCCATTCTCCAGGCGCTGACATCGGTCCGCGGGAACCAGCGGGTGTCGTCGCAGCATCCCGAAGGCACCTACCAGTCGCTCGAGAAGTACGGCCGCGATCTGACGGAGCTCGCCCGCAGGGGCAAGCTCGATCCGGTGATCGGCCGTGACGAAGAGATCCGCCGCGTCATCCAGGTGCTCTCACGCCGGACCAAGAACAACCCGGTGCTGATCGGTGAGCCGGGCGTCGGCAAGACCGCCGTCGTCGAGGGGCTCGCGCAGCGGATCATCCGGCAGGATGTGCCGGAGGGGCTGAAGAACAAGAAGATCGTCGGCCTCGACATGGGCGCGCTGGTGGCCGGGGCGAAGTACCGCGGCGAGTTCGAGGAGCGGCTGAAGGCGGTGCTGAAGGAGGTGGCCGATTCCGAAGGCCAGGTCGTCCTCTTCATCGACGAACTGCATACCGTTGTCGGCGCCGGCGCTGCGGAAGGGGCGATGGATGCGGCGAACATGCTCAAGCCGATGCTGGCGCGCGGCGAGCTGCACACCATCGGCGCGACCACCCTCGACGAGTACCGCAAGCACATCGAGAAGGACGCCGCGCTCGAGCGGCGCTTCCAGCCCGTCATGGTCGGCGAGCCGACGGTGGAAGACACCATCAGCATCCTGCGCGGCCTGCGCGAGCGCTACGAGGTGCACCACGGCGTCAAGATCAAGGATTCGGCGCTGGTGGCCGCGGCCGTGCTGTCCCATCGCTACATCACCGATCGGTTCCTCCCCGACAAGGCGATCGACCTGATCGACGAAGCCGCCTCGAAGCTGCGGACCGAGATCGATTCGATGCCCGCGGAGCTCGACGAAGTGAAGCGCCGCATCATGCAGCTCGAGATCGAGCGCGAGGCGCTGCGCAAGGAAAGGGACACGGCGTCGAAGGATCGGCTCGCGAAGCTCGAGAAGGAGCTGGCCGACCTCAAGGAAGAACAGACGCGGCTGACGGCGCACTGGGAGCAGGAAAAGGATTCCATCCAGGCGATGCGCACGCTGAAAGAGGAGCTGGAGCAGGTGCGCGCGGAGATGCTGCGCGTGCAGCAGGCGGGCGATTACGCAAAGGCGTCGGAGCTGCAGTACGGCCGCCTCCCGGACCTCGAGCGGAAGATCAAGGATCAGGAGACGCGCCTCGCCGATCTGCAGAAGGACCACAAGATGCTGAAGGAGGAGGTCGACGAGGAGGACGTCGCCGGCATCGTCGCGCGCTGGACCCGCATCCCGGTCAGCCGCCTGCTCGAGGGAGAGGTCCAGAAGCTGCTCAAGATGGAAGAGCGCCTGCACCAGCGCGTCGTCGGGCAGGACGAGGCGATCGGCGCGGTCGCGAGCGCCATCCGGCGCGCGCGCGCGGGGCTCCAGGATCCGAACCGCCCGCTCGGCAGCTTCATCTTCCTGGGCCCGACCGGCGTCGGCAAGACCGAGCTGGCGCGGGCGCTCGCCGAGTTCATGTTCGACGACGAGCATTCGATGATCCGCATCGACATGTCGGAGTACCAGGAGAAGCACACGGTGTCGCGCCTGATCGGCGCCCCGCCGGGATACATCGGCTACGACGAGTCGGGGCAGCTGACCGAGGCGGTCCGCCGCCGGCCTTACGCCGTGGTGCTCTTCGACGAGATCGAGAAGGCCCACCCGGAGGTCCTGAACGTCATGCTGCAGTTGCTGGACGACGGGCGGCTGACCGACGGCAAGGGGCGGACGGTGGACTTCAAGAACGCCGCCGTGATCATGACGTCGAACGTCGGCAGCCACTTCATCGCCGACGCGGCGTTCAAGGGGGACGGCATGACCGAGTCGATCCGGCGCGAGGTGATGGACACGCTCCGCTCGCACTTCCGGCCCGAGTTCCTCAACCGCGTGGACGACATCATCATCTTCCATGCGCTCAGCAAGGCCGAGATGCGGCAGATCATCGACATCCAGCTGCGCGGCCTCGTGAAGCGGCTCGAAGATCGGAAGATCCGCGTCGAGCTGAGCGATACGGCGAAGGACTTCCTGATCGATGAGGGCTACGACCCGACCTACGGCGCCCGCCCGCTCAAGCGGACGATCCAGCGCCGCGTGCTGGATCCGCTGGCGGTGCGCGTGCTGCAAGGAGACTTCCGCGAGGGAGACACCGTGCGCATCGACGTGAAGGCCGGCGCGCTCGTCTTCAACAAGGCCGAGGCCGGAGT
>JANOJK010001026.1:0-2216 GCA_031408165.1 Acidobacteriota bacterium
CGTCGAAGATCTCGCGATAGCTGGCCCCGTCCGCCGCGAGCGTGCCCGGGCCGCCACTGCGCTCCACCGCGGGAAGATCGAAGTCCGTGGCGAGCGAATGGCGGAACGCACGTGTGTGGCGCTGGCCCCAGCGCTCGGTCTGCCAGTTCCGATTCGAGACGGCGGCGAGCAGGCGCGCCTCCACTTGTTCCGGTGTCGGGTCGGCCGGCATTGCATCCCGCATCGCCTGTCCGGTCGTCGGCCGGGTGTTGAGTGCGCTGTAGAGGGCCGCGGCGACGCTGTCTCTGGCGTAGACGCCGTCCCATGCCGCGAGGATCGCGCGCGCGCGCGCTCGGCCTCGGGATCCTTCGCGACCCACCCCCGGTAGAAGCGCAGCGCGTCGGCCGCACGCAGCGACAGCGCGTCGTGCTGCATGCGCTTGTGATCCTCCATGGCGAGCTTCTCGGGCGGGCCCGTCAAGAGCTGCAGCAGCCGCGTGATGCGCTCGAACCTCGTGTCCGCGGTCTTGAACATCAACGGCGGCGTGTATCCCGGCGGGTTGATGTTGTGATTGGCGGTCGCGATGAAGCCGCGCGGCGGATTCAGCTCCGACGGCAGATCCTTCCTGAACCCCTGCCACTCGTATTGCCCCGTGCCGGGCACCGGCAGCCGTCCCCCCCATCCCTTGCGAACGGGTGACAGCGCCGCCGGCCGCCAGGCGATGTTGTCTTCCACGTCGCCGCAGATCTGGTTCTCGCTGGGCGTCTTCCAGTACATGGTCGCGTCGAGAAACTCGCGGCAGTTGCGCGCCTGCGCGAGGCGAAGCCCCGCGAGATACGGCGCCGTCCCCGGCTCCGCCGCGGCCCGCCGGATCGCGAATGCCACGTGGCGCGTCCTGTCCTCGAAGAAGACCGGCCCATGGCGGCTGTACTTCAGCTCGACGATCGTGTCCTGGCCGCCCTTCACCTTGATCGTGTCCCTCACGATCGTCAGCGGCTCCCACGCGCCGTTGTACTTCACCTCGTTGCCGTTCTCCGGGTTCACCTGCTCGACGTAAACGTCCTCCTGATCGGTGCCGACGATGGTGAGCCCCCACGCGATCCGCTCGTTGTGGCCGATGGCGACGCCGACAAACGGCGGCTCGCCCGCCCCGGCGACATTCCACCCCGGCGCCTGGAGATGGACGATGTAGCGGAGCGAGGGATTCGTGACCTCGCGGTGCGGATCGTTCGCGACCACTGGGTGGCCCGTGGCCGAGCGGTCCTTCCCCACAACCCAGTTGTTGCTTCCGGGCTCGCGGACCGGCGCCTCGTCGCCGCCCGGCGCGGGACGGTACCGCGGGAGGAGCGCCGGCAGGACCGGCCCTCCGCCGCCCCGGATGCTCGCGACGGCTTCGTCTGAAACCGCAGAGGGATCGAGGCCTTCGGGAACGGCGAGTTCATCCGGAGGATCGGGGTTGGCGAGCCGATTCGCCGCCTGCGCACCGGCGCGCGCGACGGTGCGGGCCAGTTGCAGCTCGTTGGCGGCGTCGCCAAACGACGAGGGCCGCAGCACGAGCTGCTCGATCGTCCACGGCTCGGGGACGATGCCGGTCATCACGAACTCGACGGGGAGGCGGTTCCGGTTCTGCGCGATGAAGGCGTTCACGCCATTGGCGTAGGCCGTGAAGATGCGCCTGCCGTCCGGGTGATAGCTGGTCCACTCGGCGTCATCGAGCGGACCGCGGTACTTCAGCAGCCGCGCGGTGCGATCCCGCGCGACCGCGGCGGAGCCGGCGACCTCGGCCATCCGTCCCTCCGCCCCCCGCCGCCACATCTCCATCTGCCACAGGCGATCCTGGGCCATGACGTAGCCCTGTGCGAAGAACAGGTCGTCCGCCGACTCTGCGGTGATGTGCGGCACTCCCCAGGTGTCGCGCACCACCTGCACCGGCGCGCGCAGGCCAGGCACGCTGATGTCGCCGTCAATCTGCGCCAGCGCCGCCTTCGCGAGCGCGTTCACATCGGGGCGGGGTTGAGCGGTGAGCGTCGCCGCTGAAACTGCGAAGATCGCTGCTAGTCGTCCGACCCGGACCATCCTCCAACCTCCAACCTCCAACCTCCAGCTTCCAGCTTCCAGCCTCCAGCTTCCAGCTTCCAGCCTCCAGCCTCCAGCTTCCAGCCTCCAGCCTCCGACCTCCCCGAGAACCCCGAGAACCCCGAGAACCCCGAGAACCCCCGAGAACCCCGAGAACCCCG
>JANOJK010001218.1:0-2782 GCA_031408165.1 Acidobacteriota bacterium
GAGTTCTCGCTCTTCATCCAGGACAAGTGGCTGGCGGGCCACGGACTGACCGTCGACTACGGCCTGAGGTGGGACGCCCAGCTCATGCCCGCGACGGTCGACCCGAAGACCACCGCCTACGCGCATCTCCTGTCCGATCCCCGCTTCCCGTCCGACGGGACGCTGCCTGACCAGTGGAAGCAGTTCCAGCCGCGTGTCGGGCTTGCGTGGGACGTGCACCAGGACGGGAAGACGCTGCTGCGCGCCTCCGCCGGCGTGTACTACGCCAGGCAGAACATGCTCAGCCAGGTGGGATCGGTCACGACGAACGGGATTCAGCAGAAGAGCGACTTCCGCAACACGTCGTTCACCGCGTTTGCCGACATGCCCGTGTGGCCGAATCTGCTCGCGCCGAGCGCCGTGCCTGCCGGCTCCTTCCCGCTCTTCACCGGCATCCGCGTATTCGATCGCAACTACCGCAACCCGCGCATTTACAGCGTCAACGTGGGGTTCGAGCGGGAGCTCGCGACGGCGGTTGCCGGTTACGTCGACTTTACGGTCGCCAGGGGCCGCCATCTCACCCGCTTCCTGAATTACAACGTGCACGGGTCCGCGGCGGCGGCGGTCCAGCCCCAGACGCGGGACACGACGACGTATGTGGGCGCCAACCCCTTCGAGCCGCAGCTGAGCGACGTGTTCGTGACGAACAGTCGCGGCCGCGGCCTCTATCGCGGCGCCACTTTCGGCCTGCGGAAGCGCTTCTCGCAGAAGTACCAGCTCGAGGCGAACTACGTCCTCGCGAAGGACGAAGACGACGACTCCAACGAGCGCGACCCCTTCACGGATCGCTCCTTCAACTTCTACGACCTGAGCCTCGACTACGGACCATCCGACCGGGACATCCGGCACAAGTTCAACCTGTTCACCTATGCGGAGCTGCCAAAACAGTTCCGGGCCAACCTCCGCGTACAGGGCCGGACCGCTCAGCCGATCACGACATCGCCGCGCGTGCTCAACGGGACCGATCGCGGCCGCAACTGGGACCGGAAGGACACGAAGTACTTTTCGCTGGACTGGCGCGTGCAGCGGGCCTTCCGCCTCGGCGGCCGGTGGCGGATCGTCCCGAGCGTCGAGATGTTCAACACCTTCAACAACGCCAACAACGTGAACCCGCTCGTGACGCCGGCGCTGTTCAATTTCGACGGCTTCCTGCGCCAGGGAGTCGGCGATCCGCGGCAGGTGCAGATAGCCGCGAAGCTGACCTTTTAAGCTAGAAGGCCTATAAATGTCGAATGCTGAATGCTGAATGCTGAATGTTGAATGCTGAATTCAGCGTTCAGAGTTCAGCATTTCATGGCCACTACCAGACGCGGCGGGCGCCTTGGGACTTGGTGTCTTCGGTTGTCGGCGTGGCGTCGTCCGGGGTCCTTTGGTCGCGACGATTTGATGCGGAGCTCACGTCTATTCACGAAGTCACTGGTTTAGACTGGCACCGGAGCAACGCACCCATGATTCCAGTAAAGCACCGGACCACGGCCCTCGCCTGCCTCGCCGCGGCAGCGTTGGTGATCTCCGCGTCCGCGGCCCAGACGCCTTCCCCGCAAGCGCCGGTTGCGCCTCCGCCGGCCGCCCGCCCGGGACCGGAGCCCGGGCCGGACTCGAAGGTTCAGCCCGGCACGCCGACGGGCGACGTCATCAAAGGGGAGTTCGCGCAAAGCAAGGTGTACCCCGGCACGTGGCGGGAATACTGGGTCTACGTCCCGAAGCAGCTCGATCGGTCGAAGCCGGCGCCGGTGATGGTGTTCCAGGACGGCCTTCAGTACAACGCGCCCGTTGTCTTCGACAATTTGATTCACGCCAAGGCGGTGCCTCCGATGGTCGGGGTGTTCGTGATGCACGGGCGCGTGAAGGCGCTGTCGGCCGACGCGCTCGATCGCATGAACCGCAGCTTCGAGTACGACGCGGTGAGCGGCGACTATGCGCAGTTCCTGGTCGACGAGCTGCTCCCGTTCGTTGCGAAGACCCACGGCGTGACGCTCTCGGCCGATCCGAACGACCGTGCGATTGCCGGGAACAGCAGCGGCGCCATTGCCGCCTTCGCCGCCGCGTGGCAGCGCCCGGACGCCTTCCGGCGCGTCTTCAGCGCCATCGGCACGTATGTGGGCCTGCGCGGCGGCAACGAGTTTCCGGTGCTCCTCCGCAAAACCGAGCCGAAGCCGATTCGCGTCTTCCTGCAGGACGGACAGAACGACCTGAACAACTACACGGGCAGCTGGTTCATCGCGAACCAGGACATGTTGTCCGCGCTCCAGTACGCCGGCTACGACGTCCGCCACGAGTGGGGCGAGGGCGAGCACAACTCCCGGCATGCCACGCTGCTCTTCCCCGACGCGCTCCGCTGGCTGTGGCGCGACTGGCCGGCGCCGATCAGAGCCAACCCGGAAGGCAAGTCACGACAGGACGTGTTCCAGACGCTCGTGCCCGGCGAAGAATGGCAGCTCGTGAGCGAGGGACATCGGCACACGGACGGTCCGGCGGTGAACGACAAGGGGGAGATGTTCTTCAGCGACCCGGCGAACAATCGCATCCACAAGGTCGGGCTCGACGGCAAGGCCGGCGTCTTCGCCGAGAACACCAGCGGCGCAAACGGGATGATGTTCGGCCCGGACGGGCGGCTCTATGCGGGCGCCACGCGCAGCAGGCAGATCGTCGCGTACGATCCGGCCGGACAGACGCAGCTGATCGCCGAGGACGTCACGGTCAACGACCTCGCGATCAACGTGAAGGGGGATCTCTACTTCAC
>JANOJK010001101.1:0-1585 GCA_031408165.1 Acidobacteriota bacterium
AGACGGCTGAGGCCTTGTGATATCGGCAAGCCGAGTCCGGCGCCGCCATGCCCACCGGTGATCTCCGAGTCCACCGTGCTGAAGCGCTGGAAGAGCCTGTCGTGCAGGTGCGCGGGAATGCCCGGGCCCGTGTCCGTCACCCGGATCGTGATGGCGACCGCCTCGTCAACACCCGCCACGGCACTGACGTGCATCGCGACTTCGCCGGCCTCGGTGACCTTCACGGCGTTCGACAGCAGGTTCAGCAGCACCTGCCGGACACGATCCTGATCGGCGACGATGAAGGCAGGGACGCCGGGTTCGAGCACGCATCCGAGCTCGAGGCCCTTCTGGGCGGCCAGTTCCGTGACGGGATCGAGCGCATCTTCGAGGCATTGCCGAAGGGGGAACTCGACCGGAATGAGCGTTGCCTGGCCCGCCTCGATCTTGGAGTAATCGAGCACGTCGCTCACGAGCCCGAGGAGCGCCGTTGCGGCGCTCCTCAGCATGCGAATCAGCTCGCGTTGAGCCGCGACCGGCTTGTCAGCGTCCAGCAGTTCGGCGATGCCGATGACGCCGCTCAACGGCGTGCGCAGCTCGTGGCTCATCGTGGCGAGAAACTCGCTCTTGGCTTCGGTGGCGACCTCGGCCGCCTCTTTCGCCTGCCGGAGCTGCTCCGCGGCGTTGTGGCGCCCGGTGATGTCCGCGAGGTGAACCGTCCAGAAGCGATCCCGGCCGATCTGGTGGCTCACCGCAGCGATCTCCATGGGAAACGTCGTACCGTCCCGTCTCGCGCCAGCCGTTTCGACACGGTGCGCCGGTGCGGCGCCCCCCTCGCCGCCTCGCGACAGCATCCCGGCGAACCCGGCGCGCGTCTCGAGAGGCAGCACGATGTCGACCAGGGGCGCGCCGACGGCTTGGCGACGGCTGACGCCGAATGTGCGCTCTGCCGCATCGTTCAGCTCGATGATGCGGCCGGAAGCATCGGTGCTGATGATGGCGTCGGGCACCGCCTGCAGGATGCTCCCCTTGTGCGCCTCGCTTCGCAGGAACGCCTCGAGTGCCGCGCGCCTGCGCACCATGTACATGCCGATCGCCGCCGCGAAGACCGCGCTCGCGACGAGCAGCGCCAGCCGCAACATCGCGCGGTTCGCCCGCGTCGTCGCCTCGGCAACCTGGCTGGCCGCGTACGATTCGAAGCCGGCCCTGACGCCGGCGATTGCCGCGCGGACTTCGTTGAACCGGGCCGTGCCGCGCTCCTCGTCGACGGCGACGCCCTCGCGAAGACTGCCTTCGAGGATGAGCCCAAGGACCTCGTCGCGGACGACGAGGTATTCGGTCCAGGCGCGCTCCACTTCCTCGAGATGCACGCGCGGCCCAGCCGTGGCGACGATCGCGGGACGATCGGTGAGCAGCCGGCGCACCCGGCCGTCGGCCGCGCGCGACTGATCGGCATAGTCGAGCTGACGGTTGGCGTCGGACGTGTGCAGCGCATACAAATGGATGCGGCGAACATCCTGAGTGTTGAACTGCAGTGCGTCGATGAGGTCGAAGCCCCGGGCCAGCCGATCGTAGAGCTGGTGGGCGTCGTCATCAAACCGCCGCA
>JANOJK010001122.1:0-5137 GCA_031408165.1 Acidobacteriota bacterium
GTCACCGAAGACGGTGGTGGCCTCATCGAAGGAAACGCCGTGGTCCTTGCGATTCGACGCTGCCTTCTTCGGATCCCTTCGAAGCTGTACGACACTTCACCATCTTATCGTCGTCTCGATCGTTCCGGGAATTGATCGGCATAACGCTTCAAATAAGCCGCGCGCCGTCGCCCGTCAGCAGCGCGTCAACTCCATTTGGATGTTAGGCTGCTTTCACTGGCGTCGCCGAAGCCAAATTCCCCTTCTTCGATAATTCGTAAACTGCCGTCACTTACTAATGCGATCTCAGGAGTCGTGCCTGTGAGCGGATCGGGAGGTTCCGGCTGGCCATCGGCACCCGCGAGAATGAGTTTGCCGTCTCGGTACAAGAACGTCTGACTGAATGACCGACCGTCCGCGACTGTCTTCGTCGTCACGCTATAGCTCGAGCCCTTTTCGACGATGACGTATCCGGAGGAATGCGTAGCCTCAAACGGGGTGCCAGCGTCAGGGCGATAGAAACCATTCCAGGTGCCGACGAAATCGACGCCAGGATTCACGAACTGCGAAGTCTTTACCTTGAGGCCTTCAACTCGCCAGCCGCGGTCAGTCTTGAGCATCGTGGCGTCACCGGTGAGACGAATCATTGCGCCTTTGCCAAATCGCTTCCACAGCGAGGCTCCGAATCCTTGGGGTCGTTCGGGCGCCGCAGTGAAGTTCTGCCAGTATCCGACGATGGCATCGCCGCCCTTCCAGAATTCGCGAGCGGCGACAAGTTCCCCCTGCCACTCCAGCACATAGAGTTGCAGCCCCTGATTCTGCTGCTCGTACCCGTTTGCCTTCGTCAAGGTCTGGAGTGTGATTGCACCAG
The DNA here is from genome assembly GCA_031408165.1 of Acidobacteriota bacterium. GTDB lineage: Bacteria > Acidobacteriota > Vicinamibacteria > Vicinamibacterales > 2-12-FULL-66-21 > JAICSD01. Next base: position 851 of record JANOJK010001122.1, read on the forward strand.
ACGATTGGCCGGAGACACCGCCTGGGTCAAGTGCTGCCGAACGGTCGCCTCGCGGTCGTCGGCGATGCCACATGAGATCGTGAAGAGCGCGCCGACCGTCAACGCACCGAACCCTGTCGCCAACTCTTTCGGAATCAGCATGCTTCCTCCTGAGGATTGAGGACCACCCCGAACGACTGCCGACCGACGCGCATCGAATCGATCCAGGTCGAACTCAATGGTCAGCCTAACGCACCAAATGAGCCGCGCGGCGCAGCGACAGGGTTGCACAGCACCGTCAGCCGCGACGGCTCCATTTGGTTCTTAGGAGACTGCTGGCCGGATGCTACAGTACACAGGTGACGTTTTCCATCGAGCTTGAGCGCGAAGATGATGGCCGGTGGCTGGCCGAAGTGCCCACACTGGCCGGGGTCATGTGTTACGGTGCCGACCGTGATGAGGCGGTCGCGCGCGTGCAGGCTCTCGCCCTCCGTGTAATTGCCGAACGCCTCGAACACCGAGAGGCCCCCGCCGAGTTTCTGAACGTGACGTTTCAGGCCGCTTGAGCACCTGGCCATCCGTCAAAGCCAGGCGTGTCCTCGCCGCGCTATTGAGAACCGGCTGGCAAACGAAACGACAGTCCGGTTCTCACAAGACCCTCTCTCGACCCGACTGGCCGGATTTCATCTTCGCATTTCACGACGACGAGGAGATCGGGCCCCGAATGTTGGCCCGCATCGCGAAACGAACGGGGCTGACTCCGGAAGATCTCTAGTTCAAGAAACTGATGAAAGGCCACTGGCTACGGCACTGACACGACGTCCAGGGCGACCGGGCGCTCGCCGTTTGGTCCCGGCTGGATCGATCGAGTGTATTCCACGGCCTCCCCTTCCCTGAGTGCTCGAAAGCCACCGTCCTGGACGATTGATGAGAAGTGGACGAACAAGACGTCGTTGAACTCGTCTGAGGTGATGCGCCCGTAGCCCTTGGCTGCCTTGTACCAACGGACTCGACCGCGCTCGCGCTTCAGATCGTCAGGCATGGAAGAAAGGGAAGCGGTTCTCGACACTGGCTTGTCGTATGTTCAGCAGTCTAACGCCTTGCCGATGAGCCGCGGTGCGCACGCGACGACACCAGCAGCGTCGGCTCCATCGGCCTGTTTGTGGCAGACACGCACGGGCGTAGCGAATCCGGAAGCTGTCAGGCCGCCAGCACCGGTGCCAGATCAGCGCGTGTCGCCGGTGCAAAGCCCAACTCCCGGAGCACCCGATTGAGGGCCGCCAGTGTGAATTTCATGGGTGCCGTGATCTCCACGCCTATCGGCTGCCCGCCACGAGTAAAGTCGATGACGAGTCCGGGTTCGACTCGGCGTGTACGGAAACTCTTCTGACCCGCTTTCCGGGGCAAATAGTAGTAGGCCGCGAGCATGCGACCGCGACGGAACGTGACCTCAAGATATGGCTCTTTCATGATTACTGCTCTTCGAGCGGGTAGGCCGTTACCACGACGAGCAACTGAAGACTGTCGTCAGGCTCGACGATGACCTCCCACGGTTCGCCGGCGTGCGAGACCGCCACGACCCAGCGGCCCTCCATGATATCCGCGCCACAACCCTTCGCGTGCTCGAGCATTCTCCGAAGATCGACCTCGGTAAACCGTCGATCGGCCATGCGCTTGACCAGGTGTGGGCTCAACTCAAGCTCCCAATCCCACCACGAAGGCCATTTCTTCTTGCGTGTCAAAATGACCTCCCGGGATTCAAGATCGCCGCAATCGGTCTGCCGAACGCGCGGCTTCAGCCGCGGCGGCTCAGCATTGCACCAGCCGGCGTCGGCTGCAAGCCGATGTTAGGCGACGCATTCCCTGGACCGCAGAATCCGTTGATTGCGAGCCTCCAGGAACCCGGTCATGGCCGCGCGGTACTCTCGGTACTCATCAGCAGTAGACGGAACCGGGGAACGGCTAAAGTCGCTGAAAGGCGCTGCGATCTTGACCGCCGAGCCATCCGGGCTAACGAGGTCTTGAAGCAGGAAGAACGCCACGTAGCCGTGAAAGTCTCGAAATAGCCGAAAGAAGTCGGAGTACCTGGCCAGCACGTGAGCAAGGGGGCTCTTGCCGCCGGAGTAGTGGCGGCGTATGCATTCGAGCGTCAGGTCAAAACGATCTGCGATGAGTCCCTCGCAGCCTCGCGCCTGATTGATCGTCCACCTACCATCGATTTGGAATCCCGGAAACACCATCATTCCGCCAATCGTGTATCCGATAGCATCAAACGCCTCGAGTTCCTCGGCCGACGTCACGCTCAGAATGTCTGGTCGGTAGTTGTAGGTTGGAATCACCGAGTCGCTCGACAAGAAGAACTCTCCAGCGACCGACCGATGGTGGAGATAGCATCCAGGCGTCAGGTCGTCGAGTTCAAAGATCACGCCGCTGGGCAACGGCTTACTCCACAGGAGTCTGTGATAACTGCGGAGCGTCCTGCTGTGGGTATCTGGATCCTTTCCGTCTGGGGTGTCCCGCCTGACGTCAAATGTCACGTCGATGTCTGCACTCATGCCATTGACTCGTATCCCGCCTGCACTCGGTAGCCGTGTCGGTGTCCGCTCGCCTAACTACCTATTCATTAGACCGCAGACCCCACGCCTGCGGCCATTGCCCGTGACCTCCAGGATAGGAAACGCCTCAAGTTGCTGCAGGTCAGGATGGTAGCAACCGGAATACACAATCAGCGAGACGTCGTTGGCCGCGAGGGTGGACGAGTGTCAAACCGGTCCAGCATTCGCCGCCAGCGTCGCAGCTGTTGCCGGGAAGGGCGCTCTATCGGCGGCACCGATGTCGTCAATACGGCCAGCACTTGCGGGCGTGCCCCCCGTCGAAGAGCGAACCGCCAAGAGCTGCGGCGATTGCGGCAACCACTCCATACCTCAGGTATGGAGCTCAGCGGCCCAGGAGTTCCGCGCTCGTATCCTGTCTGGTTGAAGAGATGATAGCACGCAAGGATCGCCGAGCCATGGAAGCCGTCGCCGCGACGAGGGCCCATTCCAAGACGCTCGCCGCGAGCGTCGCGGCGGTTGCGACGCGCGAACCGAGCGTCCGCTCGACCATAGCGCGCGTTTCGCATGCACTTGCCCCAATGATCTCCACAGATCCACCCAGCAACCGCTGCGGCCCTCGCGGCTGTTGTGGGAACATCACGGATCCACAGGGCTCTTGACCCCCAGCGGTCCCCGATTCATCACATGTGTATAGATCATCGTCGTACTCACGTCAGCGTGGCCCAGCAGTTCCTGGACCGTCCGAATGTCATACCGGTCTTCGAGCAGGTGCGTAGCGAAGCAGTGCCTCAGCACATGAGGCCCGATTGGCTTCGTGAGACCAGAGGCACGCGTGGCCGCGGCAACCGCCCGCTGGACCGCCGACTCGTGGAGGTGATACCGCGTGGGCGGGCCCCACCGCGCGTCCCGGCAAATGCGTGCTGCCGGAAACACGAACTGCCAACCCCACGCCTGTGCCGCGCCCGGATACTTCCGGTCGAGCGCGAACGGCAGCACGGCCTTCCCGAGCCCCTTCCCGAGGTCGTTTGAATGCTGCGCCCGCACCGCCTCCAGGTGCGCGACGAGCTTTTGTCGAACGACCGCCGGCAACATCGTGACCCGATCCTTCTGGCCCTTGCCGCGTCGCACCACGATCTGGCTGCGATCGAAATCCAGATCCTTGACGCGGAGATCGAGGCATTCCTGCAGCCTCAGCCCCGCGCCGTACAGAAGGGCGCCGATGATCCACATCACCCCGTCCAGGCGGTCAAGAATGGCCTGCACCTCCGGACGGCTCAACACGACAGGCAGGCGCTTGGGCACGACAGCCCGCACCACCCGTTCGATCGGGCCAAGATCGGCGTGAAGCACATCTTTGTACAGAAAGAGAATCGCGCTGAGCGCCTGGTTCTGCGTCGAGGCACTCACCGTCCGCTCGGTGGCCAGCCACGACAGGAATGTCGCGACGTCGGGGGCGCCAAGCGTCAACGGATGTTGCTTTCCGTGAAAGATGATGTACCGCCGAATCCACGAGACGTACGACGTCTCGGTTCGTCGACTGAGATGACGAGTACGCGTGGCCTGTCGGACACGATCGAGGAGCTTGGGCGCGGCTGCGGATTGGTCTGACACTGTGGGTGCCTCCCGCACCCGACGTACGGGCGCGGCTGGATGGCTGCGAATGCCGTGCCATCACTCCCCATCCAAACTGCGCGGATCGTTGGGGACCAAGACGCAGGACGGCACCCGCACGAGCGCGCAAGGCAACCAGGGT
>JANOJK010001216.1:0-3681 GCA_031408165.1 Acidobacteriota bacterium
CGCGATGCCGCGGCCACCGCCGACCGGGGCCTGGGGGGGCGCTTCCGTCGCTGCCGGCGCGGGTGGTGCGCCGCTTCCGCCCGCTGCACTCGCCGCCCCGGCGCCGCCGGGCCCGCCGCCGCGGCCCGCTGCCGGGCCTTCGACCAGCGCGTACAGAATGTTGGGCCGCTTCCGATAGACGTCGAGGCCGATGCGGCCGAGCGGTCCTTCGGGAAGCCCCGTTTTCAGGCGTGTCCAGGTTTCGCCGGCGTCGGTGGACTTCCAGATGCCGCTGCCCGGTCCGCCGCCGTTCATGCAGCACGACGTCCGGCGGCGCTGGTAGGTCGAGGCGTAGAGCACTTTGGTGTTCGTGGGATCGATCACGAGGTCGTTCGCGCCCGTGTCGTCGTCCACCTTCAGCGTCTGCTTCCAGGTCGCGCCGCCGTCAGTGGTCTTGAAGACGCCGCGCTCGCCGCCGGACCCGAAGAGCGGGCCGGTTGCCGCCACCCACACCGTGTCGTTGTCCCGCGGGTCGATGACGACTCGATTGATATGGCGGCTGGTCTTGAGCCCGATGTTCCGGTAGGTCTTGCCGCCGTCGGTGGACTTGTAGACGCCGTCGCCCCACGACGTGCTCTGGCGGTTGTTCGATTCGCCCGTCCCGACATACAGCAGGTCTGGGTTGTTCTGCGAGACGGCGAGGTCGCCGATCGACATCAGCCCGTGGTCCTGGAACTGCGCTTCGAACGTCGTGCCGTTGTTCACCGTCTTCCACACGCCCCCGTGAGCGGTTCCGATGTACCAGATGTTCGAATCCGGTTCGTAGACGGCGACGTCGGCGACGCGGCCCGACATCGCCGCGGGCCCGATTTCCCGCCAGTGCAGGCCGTCGAACGGGCCGCCGGAACCGGAGGCTGGCGCTGACGGCTGCGCGCCGCGGCCGATGAGCGACTGTCCGCCAAACGCAAGGGCTGCAGCCACGCCGGCCGCAAACACGCGAGATTGCTTCATGGGGGTCTCCAGGGTGCTGCGGGAATCGAACGCCGGGATTATATAGGATGCCGCTATGACGTTTTCGCGCCTGCTGGCCGCCGGTGTACTGCCCGCCCTCCTCGTGTGGCCTGCGCCGCAGGCGGACCCCCTTCCGGCAGTGGACGCTTTTGTCCGCGCCGAGAGGCAGCGGCAGCAGATTCCCGGCCTCGCCGTTGGGATCGTCAAGAAGGGCAGGGTGCTGGCATCGCGCGGCTTCGGCCTCGCGAACGTGGAGCACCAGGTGCCGGTCACGGCCGACACCATCTTTCAGTCGGGCTCTCTGGGCAAAATGTTCACCGCCGCGGCCGTGATGCTGCTGGTCGAGGATGGCAAGCTCGCGCTGTCGGATCCGATCGCGAAGTTCTTGTCTGGGGCGCCTGCGGCCTGGCAAGGGATCACCGTCCGTCATCTTCTATCGCACACCTCCGGCATTCCCGACTATGCGAACAGCCTCGACCTGCGCAAGGACTACACGGAGGAGGAGCTTGCGCAAATGGCGTACGGCATGAAGCCGGGATTCACGCCCGGCGAGAAATGGCAGTACAGCAACACCGGATACCTGCTGCTCGGCATCATCATCCGCAAGGCTTCGGGGGCGTTCTATGGAGACGTGCTGGCGGAACGTGTCTTCAAGCCGCTCGGGATGACCACGACCACCGTGATCAGCGAAGCAGACATCGTGCCGCACCGCGCCGCGGGCTACACACTGGTGAAAGGGGAGTTAAAGAACCAGTCATGGGTGTCGCCGTCGCTGAACACGAGCGCGGACGGGTCCCTCTATCTGTCGGTCAGGGATCTCGTGGCGTGGGACGCCGGCGTTCGCGCCGGGCGGATCCTCAAGGGCCCGAGCTGGGCCTCCGTGTTCGAGCCCGTACGGCTGAACGACGGGAAGACACACGGATACGGTTTCGGCTGGGTCGTTGGGGTCCGCGGCGGCCAGCCGGTCCATCAACACGGCGGCTCGTGGCAGGGATTCAAGACCCATTACGCGCGCTTCGATCGCGGCGACCTCTCAGTGATCGCGCTCGCGAATCTGACGCAGGCCGATCCCACGAAGATCGTGGACGGCATCGCGGCGCTGATTGAGCCCGCGCTCACACCGGGCCGCTAGCCACAGACCGGACGGAATCGCCTTAGACACGGACTCACGGAACCCACGGGGTCGGTGTAGCCGCGGATTACACGGACCGCAGAGAATGGAGTTCCTTGTCCCGATCTGGGTTGTCCATGCCGTCAAGCGCCAGAACGTGGATTGCCGTGCGATCCGCAATCAGTTGGTGGGCTGACAAGGGATTGGGACGGGGAGACCGTGGTGGTCGCGGCCGTTGACCGGCCGCCGCGGGTGACGCGCGCGTCAGGCGGCTTCGTCCCGGCGTTGAGCGAATTCGGCTTGACGAGCCCGCACTCGTCGTGTAGCCTCCTATCAGTTCCTCCATTATTGGGAGATTGTTATGGACCAAGTTCGATCTTCGTCTACGCGCGCGGCGGGGCGCGTTCCTCCTTCGTATACGCGCGCGGCAGGGCGCGTTCCTCGAGCTCAGCCCACCCTACAGACTGCCGTTCTTGTTGATGGCAGCGCGCTGTATCTTTCTGCCAAGAACTTCTACGAAGGCAGACAGCTGAACTATCCCGCGCTTGTCGAATTACTGACGTCGAAAATCGATGGCCTGTTGCCCCCTGGTCCAGAGAGTCGGTGGGTGATGTGGACTGCGTCGTCGCCGCAGAACGTGGGGCAAGGTCGGTTCCTCGATTTTGCCGAGCAGGAGCTGCGTTGGTCGGTCCGTCGGTTTAGCCCTGCAGAGAGTTTCACTATTGAGCCCGCCGCACTTGTTGGGTTGTCTCCTGACAAGGGAGCTGCAAGTCGACTCACGCGTTTTGATGCAAGCATCGCGTTTGCGATCGGCCGGCTCGCGGAGCAGTCTCGCCTTGTGGTACTCAGCGACAGCTTCGCATTGGCGGAGCCGCTGCGGCTGGCAAGTCAGATCGGCCTCGAGACCGGCAATCGCCCAGTGCTGGCTTTCTTCGGTCGTGCCCTGGATTCACGATGGCCAGGAGTGCTGAGAAAGGAGGCACAAGCGATCGAGTTCATCGACTTGGATGACTTCGAGGCCGTCCTTTTTGGCTCGCAGAGTACGTCCACGAAAAAGCGCCTGGAAGTCGGCGACGTCGTCTTCTGATCGTAGAGTTCGAGTTCACAAAGTTTTTGCGGTTTATGGCCGCACGTAATCGGTGGAGGTTTTCAGATGGGCAACGAGAGAGCAGTCCGTATCTTCTGGGACAATTCAAACATCTTCATCCCGGCCCAAACGGCTTCGGCTCGTCGGGACGGGCCCTACGCGCAGTTCAGGCTGCGGATCCATTTCGAGAACCTGCTCAGACTTGCGCACGCGGGTCGCCGGGTGGACTCGGCGGTCTGCGTTGGGTCTAGTTCGTCGGTGCCGTCAGGGATCCAGCAGAGGCTTTCGTCCTTGAACATGTCGCTTGAGTTCTACGAGCGCGGCATCGGCTCTGGCAAAGAGCAAGGCATCGACCAATGTCTTCAGGTCCACATGTTGAGAGCGGCCACCGACGTCTCTGTCCCTGGAGTGGCGGTGCTTCTCACTGGTGACGGCGCCGGCTACGAGAGTGGAGCTGGATATCACGCGGATCTTGAGCGGCTTCATCGCCTTG
>JANOJK010000108.1:0-8145 GCA_031408165.1 Acidobacteriota bacterium
GCCAGGGTCAGCCCGGCGGCGTGCGTCAGGCCCGTCATCTCGTCCGTCCGCTGCTGTCGCCTCTCCATGTGGACGCTGGTGCTGTCTCCGAAATCGTCCTGGGGATGGTACGCACTCGGCTATAGCTATTACGCGCAGAAGAAGATCGGTGAGTCGATCAAAGCGCTCGCCAGGTCGCTCCAGCTCGATGTGAAGAACGTCGAATCTCACAAGATCCTCGGCCGCAATCTGATGATCATCGGCCGGTTCGACGCCGCGCAGATCGAGTTCGAGCAGGCGATCCGCTACAAGCCAGATTCCGCCGAGAGCCACTACAATCTCGGCAAGCTCCTCTCGATCCAGGACAACTGGGAGCCGGCGCGGAAAGCGCTGGAAGTGGCAGTTCGACTCGATCCCTCGTATGTGGAGGCCGTAGACGCGCTCGGCTTTGCGCTGGAAGCCCTGGGGGACGACGCGGGAGCAGTTGCGAGGTATCGCCGGGGAGTTGCGCTCAACGAGGAGCGGAAAGGCACCTTCGCCTCCCCTCACGTGAACCTGAGCGCGTACTACAACCGGGCAGGAAATGCCGAGGAGGCGCTGGAGCACGCGCGCAAGGCGCTCGAGCTGGATCCGCGGTCCGATCGCGCGTTGTTCCAGAAGGGCCGCGCGGCCGAGCGGCTCGGCAATCTGGACGAGGCGGCGGACGCGCTGAACGAGGCGATCACGCTCAATCCGCGCGCGTCGTCCTACTACTACGTGATGGCTGGCATCTGCCGGCGCCTGGGACTGGGCGAAGAGAGCCGCAAGGCTCTCGAGATGTTCAGACGGCTGGAGCGGGAGAGCAACGAGCTCGAGACCAAGCGTCGCAAGGCGCTGGAAGCCCTCAAGCTGCCCATGCGTCCGGGAAGCCAGCGTGAATAAGCGTGGCATCCTGAGTCAGTCGCGCCGCGGGTTCCTGCGCGGGCTGGGACGCTGGGGTGCGGCGGGGTTGATTCCCGCGATGGGCATCAATCGGCTCTTGGCCTCGGAGGCGCCCGAACCGGTCACCTTCACCGACATCACCGCGGCCGCCGGGCTGGGACGCGCGCTGAATGTGTCCGGCAGCCCCGATGACAAACAGTTCCTGCTCGAGGAAATGGGCTGCGGCGCGGCCTTCTTCGACTACGACAACGACGGGTGGCTGGACATCTTCCTGGTGAATGGAACCAGCTTCGATGTCAAAGTACGCGACGCGAAGCCGACCAGCTACCTGTTTCGCAACAACCGCGACGGCACCTTCACCGACGTCACCAAGAGGGCGGGGCTCACGCACTCTGGCTGGGGCCAGGCGTGCTGCGTGGGCGACTACGACAACGACGGCTTCCCGGATCTCTTCGTCACCTACTGGGGGCACAACGTGCTGTACCGCAACAATGGGGATGGCACGTTCACCGATGTGGCACAGCGCGCCGGCGTGGCGGGGGCGAGGACACGCTGGGGCGCGGGGTGCTGCTTCCTGGACTACGACCGCGACGGCCACCTCGATCTGTTCGTCGCCAATTATGTGAATTTCGACCCGGAGAAGGCACCCCGGCCTGGGGATTCGGCCTACTGCCGCTACAACGACATCGCGGTCCCCTGCGGACCTTTGGGCTTTGCCGGCGGCACCAATGTCCTGTACCGCAACCGTGGGGACGGCACGTTCGTCGACGTCTCGGCGACGTCCGGCATCGCGCACCCACGCGGCCCCTCCACGATGGTGTTCGTCGACCGCAACTGGCGGCCGGCCGGTTCGTATGGAATGGGAGCCGCGGCGGCGGATTTCGACAACGACGGGTGGCCGGATATCTACGTCGCGTGCGACACGGCGCCGAGCCTGCTCTACCGCAACAACCACGACGGCACGTTCCGCGAAACCGCGGTGCCGGCTGGCGCTGCGTTCGACGAGCATGGTGCCGCGCTCGCGGGCATGGGAGTCGGCGTGGGAGACTACGACAACGACGGCCGGCTCGACATCGTCCGGACCAATTTCTCCGAGCAGATCACCACGCTCTACCGCAATTACGGCGGGGCGTTCGAGGTCGCCAGCATCAGGGCCGGGCTCGGGGTGAACCGGAAGTACGTGGGGTTCGGCGTCGACTTCTTCGACTTCGACAACGACGGCTGGAGCGACATCTTCATCGCCAACGGACACGTCTACGCGCAGATCGCGAGCCGGAAGCTGCACGTGGCGTACAGGCAGCCGAAGCTCCTGTACCGCAACCGTGGTGACGGTCGCTTCGAGGACGTGTCCGCGAAAGCTGGCGCCGCGATCGCCGCCGCCAACGTCGGGCGCGGCTGCGCCTTCGGCGATTTCGACAACGACGGAGACGTCGACATCCTCGTGAACAACCTCGACGGACCTCCGACGCTCCTGCGCAACGACGGCGGCAACGCGAACAACTGGATGCTGATCAAGTGCGTGGGGACCCGTTCGAACCGCTCCGCGATCGGCACGCGCGTGAAGGTGACGGCGGGCGAGCGCAGCCAGACCGACGAAGTGATGAGCGGGTCGAGTTATTACTCGCAGAACGACTTCCGCCTGCATTTCGGGCTGGGTCGCGCGGCGAAGGCGGACACTGTGGAGCTGACCTGGCCTTCCGGCGCCAGGGAGACGCTGCGCAACCTACCCGCCAACCACCTCTTCGTCTGTCACGAGGGGAAGGGAATCGTCGACACACGCAGGTTCCGGTAGGCGCACGTATGTGGGCGGCGCGAATGACGGGAAGGTCTACTTCGACGACGTCACCATTCGAGCCGGCACAGGCGTCCGTGAAGGGGCAGGGATTGCGATACCATCCGCACATGCGAAGACTGGCTGTTCTGTTCGTCGCACCGCTTGCGGCGGTGATCCTCGCCTGCGGTTGGCCCCGGACGGCCGCCACCGGGCAACCGGGCGCGAGTCGAGCCGCGAATGAGAACCCCGTGTTGCGCGGGGACTATCCCGATCCGTCGGTCATTCGCGTCGGACGTGACTACTGGGCAACCGCCACGACCTCGCAGTGGGCACCCATATTTCCGCTGCTGCACTCGACCGATCTCGTGAGCTGGCGGCTGACCGGCAGCGTCTTCCAGTCGCCGCCGTCGTGGTCCGCCGGCAGCTACTGGGCGCCGGAGATCAGCCAGGACGCGGGACGGTTCTTCGTCTACTACACCGCTCGCAGGAAGGACGGACCGCTTTGCGTGGCCGTCGCCGACGCGGGGTCGCCACAGGGGCCGTACACCGACCGCGGCCCGCTCGTCTGTCAGGACGTGGGGTCCATCGACGCGGCGGCCGTCACCGACGAGAACGGACGCCGCTACCTCGTATGGAAGGAGGACGGCAACAGTCAGAAGCGACCGACTCCCCTGTGGGCACAGCCGCTCTCGCCTGACGGCACGGCGTTGACCGGCGAGAAGCAGGAGATTCTCCGGAACGAGGCCCCCTGGGAGGCGCACCTCGTCGAGGGACCGTTCATTCTCCGGCGCGCCGGCTATTTCTACATGTTCTACTCCGCGGATGCGTGCTGCGGACGCCGCTGCAACTACAAGCTGGGTGTCGCGCGTTCGCGGAAGCTGCTGGGCCCCTGGGAGCGATCCGAGCGGAATCCGATTCTCGTGGGCAACGAGCACTGGAAGTGTCCAGGGCATGGCAGCATCGTGGACGGTCCCGCAGGACGCACGTTCCTCCTGTACCACGCATACCACCCGTCCGACTTCGAATTCGTCGGCCGTCAGGGGCTCCTGGACGAGGTGACGTGGGGCGCAGACGATTGGCCGGCGATCAACGAAGGCCGCGGCCCCTCGCAGGCCCTCCCCCTGCCGTCCGCAGCCGAGGCGCGCGCGACCACGCCTCTCGTGGACCAGTTCACGGCTCGCACGCTCGACCCGGCGTGGCAGTGGCCGTGGGATCAGCCGGTGCCGCCGGGCGTCGAGCCGGAGCGCGGCGGCTGGTTGCGGCTCCGCACCGGCACGGCCAGCCACGCCGTCGCGGCTCGCCCGACGCTTGCCGGCAGCTATATCGCGACCACCGTGCTGGACGCGGCTTCGATCACGCCGGGGGCTCGCGCGGGGCTGGCGGCGTTCGGCAACCGTGACAATCTGCTCGCGATCACCGTCGAGCGTCCGCAGAGGGCCGCCGAGCCACCGGCGAGGACGGCGCTGCTTGTAACCGTCTGGCGGAGGCAGAAGGGGAACGAGGCCACCCTGACGACCGATACCTTCGACAGTCGCGGCATGGTGCACCTGCAGTTGAAGGCGACCGACCGGACGCGCTTCCAGTTTGCGGTCAGCTCCGACGGGCGGAACTGGAAGACGCTGGCGAGCGACACCGAGGGCAGCTTCCTGCCGCCGTGGGACCTCGCGGTGCGAGCCGCGCTGCTCGTCGCTGGTCCGGATGCTTCGGCGGCCTTCGACACGTACAGGCTCAGGTAATCGCTCGTAGAGGGCAGTCACCGATCGGAGTCACTCATCATGCGACTCGCCCCTCTGCTACCCGCCGCGGCTGCGTGCGCTTGAGTATAGTGAGCGAGCCTCATGCCGTCCGTCTATCTCTTCGCCACGCTCGACACGAAGGGCCGCGAAGCCGACTTCGTTCGCGGGCTGCTGACGTCGTGGGGCGTCGCCGTGACCCTGGTCGATGTCGGCGCCCTCGGGACCCCTGCTGCCGCGGCCGATGTGTCGCGCGAGCGGATCTTCGAGCTGGCGGAAACAACGATCGAAGCGGTCCGGAAGAGGGCCGACCGTGGCGAGGCCGTGACGAAGGCCGCCGCCGGCGCGGCAACACTGGCACGCGAAGCGTACGCGCGGGGCGAGGTGTCGGGCATCCTGGGCCTGGGCGGATCGGCGGGAACGACCATCGCGACGGCGGCGATGCGGGCGCTGCCGCTCGGCGTGCCGAAAGTGATGGTCAGCACGCTCGCGTCGGGCATGGTGCGGCAGTTCGTGGGGGACAAAGACATCTTCATGCTCAACTCGGTGGTGGACATCCTCGGCATCAACCGCGTGAGCCGGGAGGTGCTCTCGCAGGGGGCGCGGGCGATGGCGGGCCTCGTGACTTATCCGCGACCGGACCCGCACCCGAACGATAAACCGCTGGTGGCGGCGACGATGTTCGGCGTGACGACCGCGTGCGTCGAGCGCGCGCGCGAGACGCTGGAGCGCGCCGGCTGTGAGGTGCTGGTCTTCCATGCGACCGGCAATGGCGGACAGGCCATGGAGTCGCTCATTCGTGAAGGACTCATCGCCGGTGTGCTGGACCTCACGACCACCGAGCTTGCGGACGAGCACGCCGGGGGCTTCCTCAGCGCAGGTCCCGACCGTCTGACCGCGGCCGGCCAGGCGGGAATCCCCCAGGTCGTGTCCACCGGGGCGCTCGACATGGTGAACTTCTACGCGACCGAGTCGGTCCCCGCGAGGTTCAAAGACCGTCTTTTTTACCAACACAACGCGAACGTCACGTTGATGCGGACCACGCCGGAAGAGAACGCGCGTATCGGCGCCAGCATCGCGCACAAGCTGTCAGCGGCGAAGGGGCCCGTCGCCATCCTGCTCCCAGGGCGCGGGGGGTCCGCGATCGACACAGAGGGACAGCCCTTCGATGACCCGCTGGCGCGCAAGGCGCTCCACGACGCGATCCGCGCCGGTGCGCGCGGGATTGACGTGATCGACCTGGATCGGCATATCAACGATCCGGAATTTGCCGACGCCGCGGCCGCAAAGCTGCTGGAACTGATGCCGCGGAATACGCGGAATACGCGGAAACTGATTACAACAAGAGGTAGTCAACGGTGAGCGTGGACAATTCCCGTCTGGGCATTCTGAAGCGGTTCCGCGCGCAGATCGCGCGCGGCGAGCCGATCATCGGCGGCGGCGCAGGCACAGGGCTCTCCGCCGTGAGCGAGGAGGCGGGCGGCATCGACCTGCTGATCGTTTACAACTCGGGGCGCTACCGGATGGCCGGCCGCGGCAGCTCCGCGGGTCTCCTCGCGTACGGGAACGCCAACCAGATCGTCAAGGAGATGGCCTACGAGGTGCTCCCGGTCGTAAAGTCGACCCCGGTCCTCGCCGGCGTCAACGGGACCGATCCGTTCATCATCCCCAGGCTCTTCCTCGAAGAGCTCCGGACGCTGGGCTTTGCCGGCATTCAGAACTTCCCGACGGTCGGCCTCTTCGATGGCGACATGCGCCAGGCCTTCGAGGAAACCGGCATGAGCTACCAGCTGGAGGTCGACATCATCCGGCTCGCCCGCGAGATGGATCTATTGACGACTCCCTACGTCTTCACTCCATCGGAGGCCGAGCGCATGGCCGCCGCGGGAGCAGACCTCATCGTCGCCCACATGGGCGTGACCACCGGAGGATCGATCGGGGCCAAGAGCTCGAAGACGCTGGACGATTGCGTCGAGCGGATCCAGCGGATCTCGGACGCGGCACGCGCCGTGAATCCGGAGGTCCTCGTCATCTGCCACGGCGGCCCGATCTCGGAACCGCCCGACGCGGAATACATCATCACGACGTGCCGCGGCGTTGACGGCTTCTATGGTGCGAGCTCCGTAGAACGCCTTCCGGCTGAACGCGCCATCGCAGAGCAGATCCGGACGTTCAAGCGCATTCGCAAGGCAGGCCGATGAAATCCATGACCAAGGCGCAGATCAACGCGCGGCGATTTGTCACGTCGGCGAAGGCGCGCGTGGAGTTTGGGCCGTGGGGCAAGCACTGGTGGCTGTCAGGCCCGGGTTTGACGGCGGCGAAACAGTTGACGCTCGTGCGCGTCAGGATGCGGCCAGGCGCCGGGCACCAGTTCCACTACCATCCGGCGCGGGAAGAGATCATCTACGTGCTGGACGGCGTGGCCGAGCAGTGGGTGGACCGGGAGAAACGCCGGCTCAAAGCGGGGGAAATCGCCTTCATCCCGAAAGGTGTGGTGCACGCGATCCACAATCCGTCGAAGAAGCCGATGAGCTTCCTGGCGATCCTCTCGCCGGCCGAGGCGAAGGGCCCCTTCCTCGTGGACTGCTACAACGAAGAGCCGTGGCGCAGCCTGCGCGAGCCGTTCGCGTACCGGGACGTGGATCCGCGCACCGGAGACGCGAAGACCCGCCCACGTCGCCGGCGCGGCTAGTTTTGAACAGGTAAACAGCGGTGCCCACTCGAGGGAGGACAGATGTCTCTTACACGCCGTGAGCTGTTTCGACAGGCCCTTCCAGCCGCGGCAGGCGTCGCGGTGACAGGGCGCTCGCTCGACGCGAGGGCTCAGCGCGCCGGCGCTGGCGACCTCCGCCAGAAGCTCGCCGGCGCGATGGAATCGAAGGTGCTCAGGACGGAACTATTTCCTTCGCCGGTGAGGATCGCATCGGTCGACT
This sequence comes from Acidobacteriota bacterium, assembly GCA_031408165.1. GTDB lineage: Bacteria > Acidobacteriota > Vicinamibacteria > Vicinamibacterales > 2-12-FULL-66-21 > JAICSD01. The sequence continues at coordinate 7,341 of JANOJK010000108.1, forward strand.
TGCTGCGCTCCGGCCCCTACTTCCTGGTACGCGTCCGGGCGGCAGACGGCACCACTGGCTATGCCGCCGCGCACACCGCGATGAGCGTCGCGTCGCCCATTTTCCTGCGACGCGTGGTGCCCAGTTTCGTGGGCAAGGATGCACGTCAACTCGAAACCCTGCTGCACGACGTGTACCTGGCGGGCTCGAACTACAAGTGGCAAGGGCTCCCCTTCTGGGTGGGCGTCGCCGCTGTCGAAATTGCGACGCTCGATCTGCTCGGGAAGGTCGCTGGCAAGCCGCTTGGCGAACTGCTCGGCAAGGTCATTCGCAGCGAGATCAAGGTGTACCGGGCGAGTGGCAACCGCGGCAATTCACCAGAGGCGGAGATCGAGTACCTGCAGAAGGTCGTCGCGGAAACGGGTGCGCAGGCGATCAAGTTCCGCCTGGGTGCGCGCATGCGATACGACGAGGCGTCCACCAGCCGCGACCTGCGCCTGATTCCGCTGACCCGTCAGGTGTTCGGGTCGGGCATGGCAATCTACGCCGATGCGAACGGCTCCTATGATGTCCCCCTGTCGGTCCGCATCGGCCGCATCATGGAAGAGCACGGCCTGGCGTTCTTCGAGGAGCCCGTCCCCTTCGACTACTACGATGAGACCCGCGAGATTGCCGACGCACTGAGCATGCCCATCGCGCTCGGGGAACAGGAAATGAGCCTGCGGGGATTCCGGCGGATTATCGAGACCGGAACAGCGCAGGTGATTCAACCCGATCTCCTCTATTTCGGCGGGATGATTCGATCGGTCAAAGTGGCCCGCATGGC
>JANOJK010000159.1:0-4314 GCA_031408165.1 Acidobacteriota bacterium
CCGCGCGCTGCCGTCGCTCCTGCCCGAAGACTTCCCCCGGCTCGCCGATCTCGCCTTCGATCTGAAGGTCCAGGCGTTCGCGATCGCCGTGTCGCTCGGCGCCGGTCTCGGGTGCGGGCTGCTTCCGGCGCTGCAGGTCGCGCGCACCGGCCTCATCCCCGGCCTCGCGGAAGACTCGCTCGCGCCGGTCGGCGGCGGGAGGCGCTCGCCCATCGCGCGCGCGCGCGCGGTCATCATGATCGGGCAGGTCTCGATTGCGTGCGTACTGCTCGTCGGCGCGCTGCTGCTGATTCGCAGCTTCGTCCGCATGCTGCATGCGGACCTCGGCTACGACGCCGCCGGCGTGCTCAGCGCGCGCGTGATTCTCCCCGACGGCGACTACACGCCCGCGCGGCGCCAGCAGACGATGGACGGGATCGTCGGGCGGCTCGGCGCCACACCGGGCGTGTCGCGGGTCGCGTTCACCACGGCGATGCCCTTCGCGGGCGGCACGGCGCTGTCATCCTTCCCGCTCGAGAAACGCGACGGCGGCCGGGTGCAGATCCAGACCGGGGCGCGCGAGGTGAGCCCCGGCTACTTCGCGACGCTCGGCCAGCGGGTCGTCGAAGGACGCGAGTTCACGCCGCAGGATTCGGCGGGCGGCCAGACCCTCGTCATCGTGAACCGCGAGTTCTCGCGGCGGTACCTCGACGGCCGCGCGCTCGGCTGGAGCCTGCCCGGACAGATCGCGCCGCGCCCGATCGTCGGCGTGGTCGAGGACACGGCGCGCCAGAGCGTCACCGACGCGCCGCAGCCGGAGGTGTACTACGCGGCGCCGCAGCGGCCGCTGTTGTCGAGCGACCTCTACCTTGTCGTCCGCGCCGCGGGGGACCCGCGTCTCCTGGTCCCCTCGCTGCGGGCGATCGTGCACGACGCGGCCCCCGAGGCGCCGGTCGAGTCGATCATGACGCTGGAAGACAGGGTGATGGCCACACTGTCGCGTCCGAGGTTATACGCGGTCCTGCTGGGCACGTTCGCCGCGTTCGCGATCGCGATTGCGGGAGTCGGGCTGTTCGGTGTGCTCTCTTACACCGTCGCGCAGCGCGCGCGGGAAATCGGCGTGCGCTCGGCGCTCGGCGCGCAGGTGCACGACATCATCCGGCTGGTGGTCGGGCAGTCCGTGGCGATCGCCGGCGCGGGCATCGCGATCGGACTGACGGCGTCGCTCTGGCTCTCGAGCGTGCTGCAGAACTTCCTCTACGGCGTCACGCCGCACGACGTCGTGAGTTTCGGGGCTGTCGCGGCCCTGCTCCTGTGCGTCTCGGTCCTCGCGAGCGTCGTCCCCGCCCGCCGCGCCGCACAGGTCGATCCGGTAAGGGTCCTGCGATCGTAAAAGCCGACGCGGATAGTCGGAGACCACCTCAACGATCACAAAGGCGTTGTGGGGCTTGCGATCGTTGTGGCCCTGGTGGAGAGCCGTGGGCCTCTAGGTTAGATCAACGTTCGCGCACCACCAGCGGCGCTTCATGATCGACCGAGCGTCGTCGGCTACAAGCGCGGGTTGGGGGCTGGTCAACAGGCCAGCATTGGCCTTTATCCGAGAGCCGGTTGCCCATGCCGCAGTCGCCGCAGTGCTGCTTGGTCGCGCGGTGTCATTACCACCGCAACCACTTCCAATGCAAGAACGCAACGGCAGCGAGCAGGTCGGCGCTAGCTCTACCCGGTTCCACGGCGAAACCCCAGTGCCTCTTGGTTGGGCCGACTCTCCCGACGAGCCGGGTCTGACCCGTGACGGCTCCGGTAAAGTAGTGGTGCCACCAAAAGAATGGGGTATCGAAGGTCCAGACGTCGCCACCAGCGACGCGCAGTCGGTGCCGCTTTCGGACGGTTGACCGCACTGTCGACGACCAGACTACAACTCCGCCACGACGCATAACGAAACGAAGGCCCCGGACGACTCCCTCCGAACGAACGATACCCAGCTCGCGAGACGTGGCGTCGAATACTCGCGTGTGGCGCCAGCGTGGCTCCAACCGCAACAGTACTGTTCCAGGGTTTTCGTCGGTGACCTCCGCATCACCTGGAGCCAGAAACACAGTCGCCTGCCACGCTGGCCTCGATTCGATTCTGGAGTAGTACCAGCAATCGGCGGTCTCCAACCAGTCGCGCGCGAGCGACAGTGAGTCTGTGATGGCAGGCAAGCCGGCGTTCAACTAGCCAGGCCCATTGAACCGAATGTTAGAGACCCGCCGCGTTGCAGAATCGTACTCCGCTCCAAAGGAGCTCGATCCGCCGTCGCAGACGTTGAGGGCTCGCGTCCGCCATGCGTCGGCGAATGCTGCGTGCGTTGTGGCAAGGCGTCCAGCCAGCGTTGTTCGATGACCTCGATGAATGGGGTATTGGGCCCCGGACTCCGAGACGATCCGCACGTGACTCACCATCCATCCTGCCGGGGCTCCCCAGGGAGCGCCGTAAAAGGCTTGAGGTACGGCGTCAGGTACCGCAAATCGTCTGGGCGGCGACGCGATCGACCCCACGTGTGAGCAAAGTCGAAGTAGATCTGAATGCCACGCTCTTCGGCCATGGCGATCGCGCGCCGGAACTGGTCGTCTCGGTCGTTCCAGCGAAACACGACATATTGCCAGATCACGCGAATGCCACTTCCCGTGGCGGCCCGATGGAACCGAACCAGGTTCGCGAACGCCACCTCGAAATCTCCGCGGATGCGGTACCGGCGGTAACTCTCTGCGTCGCAGCCATCTATGGAAAAGATCAGCCAATCGAGCAGCCGCTCTTGAACGATGGATGATTCAACCTCTTCACGGACTTGCATTCCATCGGTGGAGATCGCAATCGTCGTCGTCGGGAGTGTCTGGCGGACGTGGCGGAGTGCCGCGACGAGGTGTCGATACAGAAATGGCTCACCGTAGTTGAACAAATCTACTCGTTCAATTCCTGGGCCGGCCTCGGTCACCACCCGTTTCAGCACGTCAATCGGGAGAGTTCCCGTTCTTGATTTCGCGATCCGACCACGGAGTAGCCACGCAGCGCGGCGTCCCAGTTGCGCGGGGGTTTTGTCTTTGAGAAGTGGAAACGTGCGGCGGACCCCATCAGCCGCATGCTGCTTCGAGCGCCTGAGGCCGTCCCACAGAAGAAAGGACACTCCACCTTCGCGGTACGCGTCGCGCCACGTTTTGTCACCCGTGAAATCCCTCACCGGACAGGACAGGCAGCGCAGGTCACACGCGGTCGTCGGCTCGATTGCGAGGAACCGTATGCGCGCCGTCGGGGCCGCACCTGGTTCGAACGGTATGCTCTTGAGCGGACACCTCTTGCCGATCGCGGCGCAATACGAGTCGACGGTTGTGAGGACAAGACGCCGCAACTCCTGCGCGCGCGCGCCGGTGAAGATATCGGTGAGGGACTGCTGATGGACATTCCCGATCACGAAATCCCCGCGGCCATCAATGATGCTGCACACGACGTCGCCGTTCGCATGCACGCACACGAATTCGAATGCGTGTCGGCAGCGAAGGAGTCTGTTCATGTTGTGTGTCTGGCTAACGTTCGCGCTCACACGCGGCCGCTCAGCGACGGCGCCGCGGCCGTCGGGTGCAGCGCGGGGTTAGACCGCAACCCCGCCAAACACATCCCGACAAACCCTACTTGAATCGTGTGTGGCGTAGCCCACTATTTCACCGGTGGCGGCGCCTGCAGAAACTCAGCGAGGAGACCCTCGACTTTCGACCGTTCACCGAAATCGGCGGAAAACGATTCGGGCCATTGCACCCGAATCTGGACCGCTGCATCCTTGGCGTCGAGGTCGTCGTACAGATCAATGATTAGTTTCGTCCGCTCGTCTCCCCAATCCTTCAGGTCCGTGAATCGCGCACGTGCATTCAGGCGAGTACCGGCCTGGAAGGTCAGTAACTTCGGCGAGAACTTCGCGCCGAGGTCGGCCGCTACTTTATCCAGCAAGCGTTGGGGTTCCCGGTCAACGATCGGAGCCGCAATCTTGAACCCTCGGTCACCGCTGGAAATGAGCTGAATCTGGAAGAACGTGCCTTTGTCCGGCGAGACAACGGTTATCGCCTGCCCCGATGGGGAATCGTACGCAATTGCATAAAGCGGTTTCTTCAGAACGATCCGCCGGCTCGTCCATGCCTCCAGAAAACCCTCACGCCCCGTTGCTGACGTCTGGGCCGAGGCCGATTGTGTGAGCAGGGCAACCGCAAGTGCGAAGGCCATGCGCACGTAGCTTTGTTTCATACCGCCCTCGCTATCGCCGTTTCTCTCCGCGTTGGAACGGACATAAACCGTCGGGCGCCGCCAATC
>JANOJK010000186.1:0-1697 GCA_031408165.1 Acidobacteriota bacterium
CTCGTCGGTCCCGCGCCCCGCGACCTTGTCGAGCAGGGACTGCACGAGTGCATGATTCGTCGTGAACTCCACCTGCGGCCCGACGCCCGGCAGCACCACGAGCGCGACGCGATCGGCGCGATTGAGAGTGCCGACGAATCGACGGGCGGCGTCGAAAGCGGTCTTGCCGCGGCCGATGCCGATGCTGTCGACATCGACGACGAGCATGATCAGGCGGCCGCCGGCGGCGCCGGCGTTGGAGCTGTACTCGACCGCCCGGGCCGGCGCCGGCTCGCCGCTGTTTGCGATCGAGACGAACTCGGCCGACGCGATCCGTCGCGGCCGCCCGTCCACCGACAGCGTGAAGTCCTGCGCCGTGAGATCGGATATGGGGCGGCCGTTCTTGTCGACCACGCTGACGTCCACCGGGACCAGATCGACGGTCGACTTGAATGTCGTCCGCGGCGGCTGCGGCTCCTGCGAGGCCGCGAGCATCGACACCGACAGCGCCAGGGCGAGTGCTCCCATGGCGCTGAGTCTACTGCGAATTGCCGGGCTACCAGCGAAACGCCGTGCGGGCCGCCGCCGTGCCGAGCTGTCCAAACAGCCCGGTCGCCGTCTCGACCGGGAGATACGGAATGTCCACGCGATGTGAGGCGTCGCCGGCGCCGGCCGTGTCGACCCGGACGGACGCCATGCGATGCCGGCGATCGAACGGCGACTGCGTCATCGACACGGCCTGCACCTTGCTGAAGCGCGCGACCGTCAGGCGCCGCCAGATCCATCCGGTGCGGAAGAGCACCGCGCCGTCGATGACCGCCCAGCCGAGGTGCGCCGTGTAGATGCGCGCGCTCATCCAGCCCCACGCGATGAAGACTGCCAGGACGGCGACGGCCCCCCATCCCAGGACGAACGCCGACAGCAGCGCGCCAATCAGCGCGAGCACCAGCCGGGCACGCAGCTCGCGGCCGAACGCGCCCGCCGCCGGGCCGTGCCAGACCGGTTCCCCCAGACTGAGGTCAGGCAGGACGATGCGGAGCAGGGCGGGCAGTTCCGGCTCGTGGATGATCGGCGCCAGCGACTCGCGCCCGCGCGACGACGGTCCTGCCGCTGCGCCCGCCGCCTGGCCCCCTGCCGTTTCGACCCCGACCGAGGCCCGATCGAACCAGCGGTGAATGAGCCCGCGTCGGATCGTCAACGTCTGAATGCGGTGCAGCGGCACCGTCGCCGACACGCGAGTGAGCAGGCCGTACTCTGTCCGCAGATCGGCGCCGACGAGCGTCAGCCGGAACCCGTACAACCGCACGATGGCCCAGATGACGGACAGGATCCGGAGCACGATCAGCAGCCCCGCGATTGCGGCGCCCGCCCTGGGGATGTCGTCGAAGGGCAGTGTGCCGTCGCGGAAGATCGAGACGAACTGGCGACGCAGGACGCCCTGCCCGGCCAGGTCGATGCCGATGCGGCTGACCGCGCGCCCGAGCATGCCCGTTTCCCAGAGCAGCCCGACCACGGCGGCGACCAGCACCGCCGCCCGGTTCTCGATGAGGCCCAGAACGGCGAGGTCGCGGGGGCCGAGCGCCAGAATCGTGTGGTCGGCGGGCCCGTGCGCGACGTCAGTGCCCCGCGCGGCCGATCGCTCGTCGAGCACCCGCCCACGCATCTCCTCGTACGCCGGCCACGAGACGACGCTGAGCCTCGCATCCGCCTCCGCGCGG
>JANOJK010000204.1:0-4977 GCA_031408165.1 Acidobacteriota bacterium
CCACGCCTTCGTCTTCTGCGCGCTCGCGCTCGGGACCGGCGGTCTGCTGGCCATGCCGCTCGGCGCGATGCTGATGAACTACATGGGCTACTACGTCGGCGCGCTGGGGGCGTCGAGCGCCCATCCGTGGCAGGCCATGGCGCTCGCCTGGGTTCCCTGGGCGCTCATCCGGATTGCCGGTTTCGTCACCCTGGGTGTCGTCCTCGCCGGTCCCGTCCTCGGCCGGATCGTGGGTTTCGAGTACCGGCTGCGCGATCACACGCGATGGATCGGGATGGCCGGAGCGGCGCTCGTGGCCGATGTGGCGCTGAAATGGGCGCTGGCGCCCTCGTGGCGTGAAATGATCCGCGGCGCCGCGGGCTGGTAATAAATAATAGGAGGTAGTCATATGGTGCGCCTTCCGCTCCTGCTTGCCGCGCTCGTCGTCGCCGCCGCCCCGGCCGCAGGCGGCCAGGCCGTCGAACGGCAGCACATCCTGACGATATCCGGACCCGATATCGACGGGGGCATCCTGTCCGAGATCACGTGGGACAACGGAGCCCTCCTGATGCAGGGGGTGGTCGCCAATGCGGACGGATCGCTCTCGGGGCGCTACGTGCTCCTTCCGGCGAAGGGGACGACACTCGCGCGGCTGAAGGACCAGACCGACGCGTCGATCGCGTACTGGGAAAAGAAGTCGAAGCGCCTGAGCCCCACGGGCCTCGGGCAGATTTCCACCGGGGTCGATTCCAGGATGCCGCTTTACGGTATCGCCAGCCTCGAGCGGCGTATGAGCGATGCCGCCGACATGGGCGGCATGCAGCAGAAGTCGCTCGTCCGGCTCGGCAGGCTGGTCCTGCACGAGCGCGACAGCGGCGTGCCGCCGTACGACGGCGAAATCTGGTCCTGGTCCCCGGCCGAGCTCAATCGCATTGCATATGTCGACGGCAAGGGGGACCTCTGGGTCGCGTCCGCGGATGGCCGCAACGCGCGCCGGCTTCTGAAGGGACACTTCACGCTGCCGGCTTGGTCCGACGATGGGAAGGCCATTGCGGTCGCGGAGAAGAAGGACGGCGGACGCCGCTGGGACATCAGCGTGGTGCTGGTGCCGGCGGATCTCCGGTCGCCGAGGTAGATGGGACAATGACTGACGAAACACCGAAAAGCGCGATCGAGCTCGCGATGGCGCGGCTGAAGAAGCAGGACGCCGAGGCCGGCGTCACCGAACACAAACTCACCGACGCGCAGAAGGCGGCGATTGCCGAGGCGCGCTCGATCCACGAGTCCCGCGTCGCGGAGCTGCAGATCCTTCACCGCGGCAAGCAGCTCTCGGCCGTCGATCCCCAGGAGATCGAGAAGATCGAGCACGAGTACCGGCGCGATCTGGATCGTCTGGCGACGGACCGGGACGGCAAGATCAGGAAGATCCGGCAGGAGCCCGAGCCGAAGTGAGACGCGTCGACCTGTCCGCTCGCGCGCGTGAGCAGGATCGGAAACAGCACGCGATCGCGCTGGCGTGGTGTGCGCGGCAGGCCGCCGCCACCGCCGAACCCGTTCCCGGGCCGTAGGCGGCGTGGCGGCAACTTCGGTCGGCGCCGGGATCCTGCTCAGCCGCCTGGCGGGCCTCGCCCGCCAGATTCTGTTCGCGAAGTATTTCGGCCAGAGCTCCGAGGCCGCGGACGCCTTCCAGATGGCGTTCCGGATTCCGAACCTCCTGCAGAACCTCTTCGGCGAAGGCGCGCTCTCGGCCTCGTTCATCCCCGTCCACTCGGGGTTGCGCGCACGCGGGGAGCACGACGCGGCGGCGCAGATGGCGCGCACCTTCTTTGCCATCCTGACGCTCGCGATCTCCATCCTCGTCCTCCTGGGCGTGCTGGCGGCGCCGCTGATGGTCAGCGTGATCGCGCCCGGCTTCACCGGCCCGAAACGAGACCTGACGATTCATCTCGTGCGGGTCCTCTTTCCCGGCGCCGGTATGCTGGTGGCGTCGGCGTGGTGTCTCGGGGTCCTGAACAGCCACGGCAAGTTCCTGCTGTCCTACAGCGCACCGGTGGCGTGGAACGCGGCGATGATCGCGACGCTGATCCATTTCGGCGACCAGCACGGCATCGACTGGCTGGCCATGGACCTGGCGTGGGGCTCGGTCGCCGGAAGCTTCCTGCAGTTCGCCGTGCAGGCGCCTGTCGCGTGGCGCCTCTCCCGGCATCCGGGACGCGCGGCGCTGACGGCGCACGTCCGCCAGGCCGTGCGGAACTTCGTACCGATCATGGTGAGCCGCGGCGCGGTGCAGCTGACGGCGTACATCGATGCGTGGATTGCGAGCTGGCTGCCGACGGGCGCGGTCGCGGCGCTCGCGAATGCGCAAATACTCTATACGCTGCCGGTCAGCCTGTTCGGGATCTCGATTTCGGCGGCGGAGCTGCCGGCGATGTCCGGCGACGCGGCGAGCGGGCACGGCTACGCGGCGCTCCGCAATCGCCTCGACTCCGGCCTGCGGCGCCTCGCCTTCTTCGTGGTGCCGTCCGCGGTCGCCTTCGCCGCGCTCGGCGACGTCATCGCCGGCGCGCTGCTCGAGCGAGGCCGGTTCGGCCCGGAGGATTCCCGCTACGTCTGGGCGATCCTGGCCGGTGCGTCCGTCGGCCTGCTCGCGACGACCATGGCGCGGTTGTACTCGGTTGCGCACTTTGCACTGGGCGATACGAAGCGGCCGCTGCGGCTCGCGCTCGTGCGACTCGTCGTGGCGACTACGCTCGGGTACGTGTGCGCGATCGTCCTCCCGCCGCGGCTCGGCGTGGCGTCGCACTGGGGCGCCGCCGGCCTGACCGCGTCCGCCGGCGTCGCCGGCTGGATCGAGTTCGCGCTGCTGCGGGCGAGCCTGAACCGGAGGATCGGCCGCACGGGCCTCCCGGCGTCGTACGTGCTGCGGCTGTGGATCGCGGGGCTCGCGGGAGCGATCGCGGCATGGGGCGTCAGGCTCGCGCTGCCGCCTCTCGACCCGCTGTTCAGAGGCGCGGCCGTGCTTCCCGTGTTCGGTGCAGGATTCCTGGCGGTCGCGCTGCTCCTGCGCGTGCCGCTGCCCGGCCGGCGGCGCTGACCTCGCGCGCTAGCGAGGAGGGTTCGTCGGGTTGCGGTGCAGCGTCTGGTGCCGCACGACCGCGGCGTCGACGGCGGCAACCAGCGACTCGCATTCGAGCGGCTTCATCAGCGGCACCGCCGCACAGAGCTCGATTGCGCGCTTCACGTGGCGCGCATCCAGGACCCCGGTCATCAGGATGATCTCCGGGGGCAGCGGCAGGCGCTGCAACTTCGCACAGACCTCGAAGCCGTCCGGCGGAGGCATGACCAGGTCGAGGAGGACCACGTCGGGGCGATGGGCCGCAGCGGCGTCGAGCGCCTGCCGCCCCGTCGTCGCGGTCACGACCGCGTAACCTTCGTCCTCCAGCCAGCAGGCGATCAGGCCGACCAGCATGTCCGAGTCGTCGGCGACGAGCACCCCCACCGGCGCGCGGTCCCCTGCGACGGGCGGCGTCACCGTCATCGTCCAGACACGGCTGCACGTTCCGCACTGATAAAACGTGCGGGTGTCTTCGTATCCGGCGACCACCGCTGCTCCGTTGCAGCGCGGACATTTGTCCATTGTCTAGGCGGCCCCCGACCGCTCCGCATCAGTACGCTACGGGCAGGGAGGCGCGCGAGGCTGGGGACAAGGTCCGCAGCAAGACCGGCGCCACCATCGGATAGACTGCTCCGCACCATGCGAATCACACGGCGGACCTTCGTGCAGGCCGCGGCCGGGACTGCGGCGGCCATGAATTGCCAGTCGCTTCTCGCCCAGGGGCGTGTGGGGGGAGGCGGGAACCCCGTGCCCTCGTCCATCCTTGCGTTGAAACCGATCCCCAATCCCGCGACCCCGGTGACGGATGACGAAAGGCGCGGACGAATTGCGAAAGCGCAACGGCTCATGACGGAACAGGGCATCGGCGCGATCGTGCTCGAAGGGGGCACGAGCATGTCTTACTTCGTCAACGTCCGGTGGGGTCTGAGCGAACGGCCGTTTCTGCTCGTGATCCCGGCCCGTGGAGACGTCGCCTACGTGTCGCCCGGGTTCGAGGAACAGCGCGCGCGTGAAGTGATCAAGTTCTCGGACGACGTCCGCGTCTGGCAGGAGGACGAGGACCCCCTGCGCCTGGTCGGCGGCGTGCTGAAGGATCGCGGCGTCTCGACGGCGAAGATCGGCGTCGAGGAGCGCGTGCGCTTCTTTATCGCCGACGGCATTGCGAAGGCGTCGCCGGCGTCACACGTCGTGCTCGCGACGCCGATCACGGCGGGCTGCCGGATGTACAAATCGGCGGCCGAGATCGCGAACATGCAGTACGCGAACGACATCTCGATCGAGGGATTCCGCGCCGGGCTCGCGAACCTGCGTGAAGGCATGACGCAGGGAGAGCTCGCGGGAAACGTCGCCGCCGCATTCCGGCAGATGGGGGCGAACGGCGGCGTCTCGGTGTCGTTCGGAGAGTTCACAGCGTTTCCGCACGGGAGCATCGAACCGCAGCGCCTGAAGGAGGGGGACGTCGTCCAGATCGACAACGGCGTCAGCTGGAACGGCTACCAGGCCGACATCACGCGCACGACCGTGTTCGGCAAGCCGACGAGGCGCCAGACCGAGGTCTGGAATCTGGAGAAGAAGGCGCAGGCGGCCGCGTTCGCGGCGGCGCGGATCGGCGCCACCTGCGAGTCGGTCGATGCCGCCGCGCGCAAGGTGATTACCGACGCGGGCTTTGGTCCCGGCTACAAGGTGCCCGGTCTTCCCCACCGCACCGGCCACGGCATCGGCATGGACGGGCACGAGTGGACCAACTTCGTGAAAGGCAACACGACGAAGCTCGAGCCCGGCATGTGCTTCAGCGACGAGCCGATGATCGCGATTTACGGCGAGTTCGGGATCCGGCTGGAGGACTGCTTGTACATGACAACGGCCGGACCCAGGTTCTTCAC
>JANOJK010000213.1:0-2689 GCA_031408165.1 Acidobacteriota bacterium
TTCGTCGCCACCGCGGACGACACTGCGGGCGCCGGCTTCGCCGCCTTCGTCGGCAGCGGGGCGGCCAGCACGAGTTCCGCGGGGGCGGGCGGCGGGGCCGCGGGCGGCGGAGGGTCAGGTGCCGGGTAGACGAAGGGGCGAACAGCCAAAGGAGAAGCAGAGATGATGATGCTCGTATTGCTGGTAATGCTGTCGGGGTCCGCGCAGGGCACCGCGGCGCAGACACCTGCCGCGGCCGCGCGAACGCCCGACGTCGTCTACGTCCCCACGCCTCAGGCGGTCGTGGACGCCATGCTGGCGATGGCGAAAGTGAAGGACACCGACGTGGTCTACGACCTCGGCTGCGGCGACGGCCGGATCCCGATCACCGCCGCATCGAAGCACGGCGCGCGCGGTGTAGGCATCGACATCGATCCGAGGCGCATCGAAGAGGCCAACCAGAACGCGAAAGCCGCCGGTGTGACCGGCAAGGTGGCGTTCCTGCAGCAGGATCTGTTCGAGAGCGACATCAAAGACGCCACGGTCGTGACGCTGTACCTGCTGCCCTCGCTGAACCTGAAGCTGATGCCGAAGCTGCAGAAGGAGCTCAAGCCGGGAACGCGCATCGTCTCCCACGCATTCGACATGGGCACCGACTGGCCGCCCGACGAACGCGGCGAGGCGGAAGGCAAGAGTTACTTCCTCTGGATCATCAAGTAACCCAGGATAGGGATTCGGGATCCGCGATAGGGATTCGGGATCCGGGATAGGGATTCAGGATCCAGGATAGGGATTAGGGATCCAGGATTAGGGATCCAGGATTAAGGATGCGGGATTCGGGATGCAGGATTCGGGATTCGGGATGAGGGATCAGCGATCAGCGATTCACCATCCCAGTTGGTGTGCGGAGCGTGGTTCTCGACGAGCCAGCCGTAGACCAGCTCTCCGTAGGTACGCCAGCGCATGTTCTTCCTGGCGTAGAACGGCAACAGCGCGTGCTGCACGCGCGGCAGCCGGTAGAACGGCACACCCGGGAAGTAGTGGTGCTCGAGGTGGTAGTTCGAGTTGAGGAACGCGAAGTCCCAGAACCAGTGCCCGCGCATGAGCGTGCCCCACTTGGCGGGATCCGTCGGGTCGATGTCGTAGTGCTGCCCGAGGCGGTTCAGCGTGAACGCGATCGGGAATATGAAGAAGACCGGGATCAGGCTGGCGCGAGCCGCCGCATAGAAGCCGAAGGCGTACCAGATCAGCGCGAGCGCCGTCAGGTGGAAGATCGTCGAGATGCTGCGCTCGCGGCCAATCGCGCGCTGCAGCGCCGCGGGGTAGGTCGAGGACTCGCGGCGCGCGGCGCGGAAATAGATCGGGAAAAGCGCCGGCGTGCAGTACAGCAGCTTGTACCAGCGGGCGTTCACCTTCGGCGACAGGTGATGCCGCTTCGGGTCGTCCTCGTCCGAGCCGAGCTCCGCGTGGTGGTCCAGGTGCCACCGCGTGAACTGGCTGGCCGAGATGCCGCTGGGAATCGCGTAGAGGTAGCCGAGCAGCCGCTCGAGGCGGGGACGCCGCCGCTCGAAGATCGTGTGGTGCACGACCTCGTGGAGCAGGATCGTGAAGTTGAACACCGTGAAGCCCTGCACGACCGCCAGGGGCATCCAGATCAGCGGGTTGTCGAACCGGATCAACGCCCACGTCGCGATCGCCAGGACCGCAAACTGGCGGAACGCGACCGCAAAGTGCCGCAGCGGCTCCTTCCGGTGCAGCTCCCGCATCTGCTCGCGCGAAATGGCGGCGCCCAGGTCGGCGCGGAGAGCTCCCGCATGCTGGGAGAAATAGTGGCCTTTCACTGAACCACAATTGTCTCACGGCTCAGGGTCCCTGGCTCATGAGTCACTGGGGAATCTGCAGCCGCGCCTGGCCCATCCTCGTCAGGGCGACCCCCGCCAGCACGGCGGCGGCGCCGACGATCTTCGAGGGCCCGATCGCCTCGTCGATCCACACGTACGCCGTCATCATCGCGACAATCGGCAGCAGGTTCGAGTACACCGACGTCCGCGCGCTGCCAATCTCGCGCACCGCGGCGTACCAGATCGTGTAGGCCACGCAGATGGCGAAGATCGACGAGTACACGAGCTTCACCCACGTGATCGCGCTCACCATCTGCCAGGGCACGCGCGCCAGGTTCGGCGCGGCCAGGGGGACGTACAGCATCGTCCCGAAAAGCATCGACAGCGCGGTGACGCCGACGGGCGAATGGCGCACCATCAGCGGGCGCGCCCCGATCGTGTAAAGGGCCCAGCACACGACCGCGCCCATCAGCATCAGGTCCCCCTGCAGCGACGCTCCGCTCACGTGCGCGCCGGGGCCGACGACGATGTACATGCCGAGCAGTGACAGGAGCGTTCCCGCCCAATGGAGGGCCCCGATCCGCTCCTTGCCGCTGACGGTCGAGAACAGGGTGATGACGACCGGGGTCGCCGAGACCAGCAGCGCGCCGTTGGCGACGCTGGTCTTCGCGAGGCCGCCGATGAACAGGTACTGGTACACGCAGTGCCCCACGACCCCCAGCCAGAACAGGCGGATCCAGTCGGCGCGGGTCACGGGAGCGGGCGTGTGGAAGATGCTCGCGACGACGCCTGGCGCGTCGGCGGGGGTCGCGTCGGCGCGCGCGACCCGGCCGCGGCGGACGGTGATGCTGGCCGACACCATGACGGCG
>JANOJK010000010.1:0-3992 GCA_031408165.1 Acidobacteriota bacterium
CCTTGTCGGCGTTCGGACCGGTGAGGCCGCCGCGGACGCGGCCGAGGAGCTGGGTTGCGGCGGCGCCCAGCTCGCGCATCCGCACGTTGTGGTCGAACTGCTCCTGCAGGTCCGCCAGCGTGACCTCGTCGGCGGCGATGCGCGGATCGATCAGCACGTTGAACGGCTGCGTCGCGGTTGGGTCGCCCGCCATCAGGCGCGCCTGGTACGCCCCCGGCGGTACCGCGAGGCCGTTCGAATGACGGACGTCCCACGCGACCCGGTTCATGCCTCCCTCCTTCGTGACGCGCGGCGGCGGACCACCGCGCCCGCGTCCGCCCCCGCCGGCGGCTTCCGGATCCGGCGGCTCCATGCTGGTGGTCATCGCCTGGCCTGACGCGGCGGCTGCGCCCGCGGGAGCCGCGCCGCGGCCGCCGCGGCCACGTCCGCCGCCAGCGCCCGCGGGCGTCTCGCTGCTGTAGCTGTTGACGATCCCGCCCGACGCGTCGAGGATCTCGAGCGTCACGGGGCCTGACGCCGTTGCCGGCAGGTAGTACTCGATCACCGGCCCGAGGAGCGCCGGGCCGACGCGGGTCCGGTACCCGTCGCGCGGCTTGAAGAGGTGCACCGCCGACGTGTTGCTCTGCGGGGTCAACTGGTGGAGCGCCGTCAGGTTGTCCAGGATCCAGATGGCGCGTCCCTGGGTCGAGACCACCAGATCCTTGTGGTGGATCTTGATGTCGGTAATCGGCACCTGCGGCAGGTTGAGGTTGAACGGCTGCCAGTGCCCGCCGTTGTCGAACGAGACGTAGATCCCGAACTCCGTGCCGGCATAGAGCAGGCCCGGGCGATCGGGATCTTCGCGCACCACGCGGGTCGGCGTGTCGGCGGGAATGCCGTTCTTGCCATCGGTCAGGCGCGCCCACGTCTTCCCGTAATCGTCGGTCTTATAGATGTACGGGGCATAGTCGCCGAGGAGGTAGCGGTAGACGGCGAAGTACGCGGATCCGCGGCGGTGGGGCGACGCGTCGATCCACTGGACGCGGCCGCCGGTCTCGAGGTCCTTCGGCGTCACGTTGGTCCACGTCTTCCCATTGTCACGGGTGACGTGGAACGGGCCGTCGTTCGCGCCGGTCCAGATGACGCCGCGCTCGAGCGGCGATGCGGTGATCGCATAGAGCGTGCTATAGAACTCCTCGCCGGTCACGTCGCGTGTGATGGGCTCGCCGCTCGGACTTTGGCAGCACGGCGGGAAGGCCGTCAGGTCCGGCGACATCTTCTCCCACGTCACACCCTTGTCGCGCGTGCGGTGCACGTACTGCGAGCCGTAATAGAGGACGTCGGGATCGTGCGGCGAGGTGGCCATGGGCGAAACGCGCTGGAACCGCAGGACGAGATCCTGCCCGGCGTTTCCGTAGAGCGACTGACCGCCGATCCAGTAATTCTTTTCCTGTCCGGTCCGCAGGTCCATGACGCCGTACTGGCCCTTGCAGGAGCCGTACACGATCTCCGGGTTGCGCGGATGCGGCATGATCGGCCCGGTCTCGCAGCCCGGGCCACTGCGCCAGTCGGCCAGGTTGTAGGGGTCGGCGACGCTCGAGATGATGATCGTGCTGCTGTCCTGCTGCGCCCCGTAGATCTTGTAGGGGAACTGCTCGTCCATCCACACGCCGTAGATCTCCGAGGTCGGCTGGTTGGACTGCGGCGACCACGAACGGCCCTCGTCAAACGAGACGTTCGCGCCACCGTCGTTCGCCTGGATCATCGTCTTGCCGTCCTTCGGGCTGATCCAGATGTCGTGGTTGTCGCCGTGCGGCGTGCGCATGGACGTGAACGTCTTCCCCGCGTCCACCGACTTGAAGAAGCCCTCGGCGCCCGCATACACGACGTCGGCGTTGGTCGGGTCGGCGCCGAGCGTCGTGTAATAGAACGGACGCTGCAGCAGCGAGGCCTGCGGATTGATCAGCATCCACGTCTGCCCGGCGTCATCGGACCGATAGAACCCGCCGCCGGGCCTGGCCTCAATAAGCGCGTAGACACGATCGGGCTTCGCCGCCGTGACGGCGAGGTTCGCCTTGCCGATCAAGTCCCCCGGCAGCCCGGCCGTGATCTTCGTGAAATGCTCGCCGCCGTCGGTGCTCTTGTAAAAACCGCCGTCCTTCGAGCCGCTGATGATCGTCCACGGCTTCCGCTCGAGCCGCGACATCCACGCATAGACGACGTCCGGATTGCCCGGCTGGAGCTCGACGTCCATTGCGCCCACCGTGTCGGAGACGAACAGGACCTTCTTCCACGTCTTGCCGCCGTCGGCCGTCTTGAACACGCCGCGCTCGGCGTTCGCCTTGAACACGTCGCCGGTGGCGGAGACCCACGCGACGAGGGGGTTGGTGGGATGGATGCGGACCGCGCCGATCTGGCCGGCGTTGTAGAGGCCGGCGAACTGCCAGGTCTCGCCCTCGTCGGCGGTCCTGTAGACGCCGCGGCCGGTCGAGACATTGCTGCGCACGCCGTCAGAGCCGGTGCCCAGATAGATGATCTTCGGATCGGAGTCGGCGACGGCGATGGAGCCGGTCGATCCGAGCGGGACCTTGCCGTCGGTGATCGGCACCCAGTTGGCGCCGCCGTCGATCGTCCTGAACACCCCGCCGCTCGCGACGCCCATATAAAAGGTGCGCGGCTGCGACGGCACGCCGGTGACAGTCGTCACGCGCCCGCCCCGGGAGGTCCCGACGAGCCGGTACTTCAGGCCCTTGAAGAATGCCGGGTCGACGGCGGCCATCATGGGCGCGGCAGCCGCCGGCCGCGGCGCCATACCCTGCACGGGACGGGTCGGCGACACTGGAGGTCGAAGCGCCTGGGCCTGGAGAAGCCCGAATCCGGCAGTGGTCAGTACGGCAAGCGCGAGGAACGTGCGTCGCATGGCGACACTGTAGCGCATCGGGCGGGAGAGGCCAGGGGCGAGGCGGGAGGCCGGCATGACTGTCCGCACCTCCGCGAAAGGCGAAACGCTCACCCACCCAATCGCGCCCCGCGCCAGGGATCCTGCCTACGGAAGCGCGCGCATCTCCTGGATCGAGATGGCGAGCCCCACGTGCAGCCAGCGCGTCGGGAACTCTCCGGGGATGTACAGCTCCGGCCTGATCGTTTCGTCGGCGACCTCCACGAGGATCCACCCGTCGGCGCGCTTCGCCTTGACGAGGGACGTCTGCGCCGGCCCGCCGCCCGACCAGGTAAACGCGTAGCGCTTCCCCACGGTGAGGAACGCCGGTGTGGCGATGTGGACGGCGCTGCCACTGGCGAGCGAGACGATGTCCATGGTGGAGGCATGGACGGCAGGTGTGCGCCACAAGCTCACGGCTGCTCCGATGGCCGTGGAAGCGACGAGGGCAAACGCGGCGGCGGCGGCGAAACGCGCGAGACGGACGGACGCCATAGGATCTCTCCCCGGCGCTGGCTCACCCAGTGTAACAGGCTGCGGCGCTAGAAACGCAGGCCGATACCGACCCGGAGCTGATTGACCTGGTAGTCCTTGCCGGCGTTCAGGAGCGACGCGACGGTATTGCCGGCCGAGATCTTCTTGTAGCGGTACCCGACATCGATCGCCATCGGCCCCGCCTGGATGAGGACGCCCGTCCCGACGCCGAGCATCGGACGCGTGCTGTTGATGAGGCCGAGCGCCGCGTCGACGAGGGCGTCGCTCCTTCCGCCCAGTCCCGACACGCGCGCGTTCAATCGCGCGAAGCCGGCGGTCGCCTCACCATAGGGACTCACCGCGGACCGCGGCGACGCGAGGAACCGCACGCCGCCCTCGCCGTAGAACGCCGACACGCCGACGCCGATGTCGGTGAAGTCGAGCACGTCGAAGAGCGGCGACTTGATGTCGGCCAGACGCCCGGCCTCGCCGATCACCTGGATGTTCGGCGTGAGTCCCACGCCGACGCGGCCGCCAAACGTCGAAGACAGGGCGCTGCCGAATGTGGACGTGCCCACGGTCAGCCCGCCGAAGCCCTGTA
>JANOJK010000232.1:0-3386 GCA_031408165.1 Acidobacteriota bacterium
CAAGGCGAACGAGCAGTTCAACCGCCTCATGGACGAGCTCTCCGGTACGGAAAACCGCCTCGCCACCGAACGGATGCGGTACAACGAGCGCCTGCAGGAGTACAACACCTCGAGGCGCAGGTTCCCCGGCAACGTGACGGCGAAGATGTTCGGCTTCAAGGAATACCCCTACTTCGAGGCGCCGCCCGCCGCGCAAGGGGTTCCGAAGGTCGATTTCAAGAAGTAGGCAGGTCGCCGTTCACCGTCAGCGGTTGCGGTAAACTCCACACGCCCGCAGAATTGCTGAATGCTGAATCGGACCGTTCAGCATTCAACATTCAACGTTCAGCATTCAAAGTGCTGGCCGGGCGAAGGAGTATGGCGTGACGAAGCGACGAACTGCGGGGTTACCCCGCCGAAGCCAGGCGGCGAAGGCGGGTTTACGCCTCGGGGCGGGGCTCGTGGCCGCCGGTCTCTGTGCGTTTGGTGCGCGGGGCATGTCGGCTCAGGGCTTTCAGCAGCCCGCGGCGCCCACCGCGAATCCCGTTCATAAGAGCGACGACCCGATTCTCAAGAACTTCACGTGGCGCTCCATCGGCCCGGCCAACATGGTCGGCCGCATCGACGATATCGCGGTCGTGGAAAGCAGTCCGTCCACGTATTACCTCGGCTTTGCCACCGGCGGCGTGTGGAAGACGGTCAACAACGGGACGACCTGGACGCCCCTCTTCGACGAACAGCCGGTCACGTCGATCGGCGACATCACGGTCGCGCCGTCGGATCCGAACGTGGTCTACGTCGGGACCGGGGAGCCCAACAACCGCCAGAGCTCCTCCTTCGGTGCGGGGGTCTACAAGTCGGTTGACGCCGGCAAGAGCTGGAAATTCATGGGGCTCAAAGAGACCCAGAGCATCGCGCGCATCGTCGTCCATCCGAAAGATCCCGACACCGCATACGTCGCCGCGATCGGGCACCTGTTCGGACCCAATCCCGATCGCGGTCTGTACAAGACCACGGACGGCGGGAACACCTGGACGAACACGAAATTCATCGATCAGGACACCGGCTTCACCGACGTCGCGATGGATCCGGTAAACCCGAACGTGCTCTACGCGGCGTCCTATCAGCGCCGGCGCCAGCCCTGGGGCTTCAACGGCGGGGGTCCGGGCAGCGGCATCTGGAAGACGACCAACGGCGCGAAGACATGGACGCGCCTCACCGGCAACGGGCTGCCGGGGAACCCCATCATCGGACGCATCGGCCTCGACGTCGCGCGCTCGCAGCCGCGGACGATCTACGCGTCGATCGAAGTCGGCCCGAGCGGCGGCACCGGCGCCGGCGTGAACGACGACGGGTCGCTCGCCGTCCCCGGCCAGGGACGTGGCGGCGGCGGCCGCGGCGCGGCGCCCCCGCCTCCGGATCCGACCAAGTCCGGGATCTGGCGGTCCGACGACGCCGGGAAGACGTGGAAGTTCCTGTCGAACTCCATGGATCGCCCGATGTACTACAGCAAAATCCGCATCGACCCGACCAACCCCGAGATCGCTTACCAGGGGGGGGCGCCTTTCTTCAAGACGGTGGACGGCGGCAAGACGTGGCGGCAGGTGCAGGGCCTGGCGCACAGCGATCACCACGCGATCTGGATCAATCCGCGCGACGGCAATCACCTGCTGGTCGGCAACGACGGCGGCCTCGACGTGAGCTACGACCAGGGCGCGACGTGGGAGTTCATCAACTCCATCGGCGGGCTGGGGCAGTTCTACAAGATCAGCGCCGACATGCGGAAGCCGTACTACGTGTGCGGGGGGCTGCAGGACAACGGCAGCTGGTGCGGGCCGAGCGCGGTCCGGAGCGGCAACGGGATCCTGAACTCCGACTGGTTCCGCGTCGGCGGCGGCGACGGCTTCTACACGGCGAGCGACTGGTCCGACTGGCGGATTGTGTACTCGGAATCGCAGGACGGCGCGACCAACCGCGTGGACCTCGGCCGGGGCACGACGACCAGCATCCGTCCGCGGGGGCCATTGGGCCGCGGCGGTCCGGCGGTGCCGCCCGGCGCGGAGGGTGTCGATCCCGCGGTCCTCGCGCAGTTCGGTTTCGGATCCGGCGCCGCGAGCGGCAACGTCGTGCCGGCTCCCGCGGCCGGCACGACCTTCCGCTTCTACTGGAACACGCCGTTCCAGCTCTCGCCCCACAATCCCTCGACCATCTATCTGGGCGCCGACCGGCTGTTCAAGTCGATGGACCGTGGCAACACCTGGGTGATGTCCCCGGACCTCACGCGCAACATCGGGCGCAACGAGCGGCCGATCATGGAAGTGGACGGCAAGGCGCCGATGGCGTCGAAGCATGACGGGGCGGCGTCGTACAGCAACGTGGTCACGGTCAGCGAATCGCCGGTCGTCCCGGGCATCGTCTGGGCGGGCACCAACGACGGCAACGTGCAGGTCAGCCGCGACGGCGGCCAGACGTGGAAGAACGTGATCGACAAGGTGACCGGTGTGCCGAAGGAGACGCACGTGTCCCGCGTCGAAGCGTCGCCGTTCGACGCCGGCACGGCATACGTGACGTTCGACGGGCACCGGACCGACGACCACAAGCCGTACGTGTTCGTGACGAAGGACTTCGGCGAATCGTGGACGTCGATCGCCGCCAACCTGCCGATGGGCAACGTCAACGTCATTACGGCGGACAACCGCAACCGCAACCTGCTGTTCCTTGGCACCGAGTACGCGATCTATGTGTCGACGGACGCCGGGAAGAGCTGGAAGCGGTTCATGCAGGGGATGCCGACGGTGCGCGTCGACGACCTGATCATCCACCCGCGCGAGCGCGACCTGATCGCCGGCACGCACGGCCGGAGCATCTGGATCGTCGACGACATCTCGCCGCTCGAGCAGATGAACGACACGACGACGCAGGGGGACGCGCATTTCTTCGACGTCCGTCCCGCGACCGCGTGGATCAACGACATCCAGAAGCAGATCACCGTCGGCGGCGCCAAGCACTTCCGGGGGCAGAACCCGGATCCGGGCACCGCGATCTCCTACTGGCTGAAGAGCAACGCGGACGCGGTGCGGATCAGCATCACGGACATCACGGGCCGCGAGGTCCGCGCGATGGACGGTCCGAAGACCGCCGGGCTGAACCGCGCGCGCTGGGACATGCGCGCCGGCGCCGCCACACCTCCGCTTGGAGTCGGGGCGGGGACGGGACAGGCGGCGCAGCCGGCCGCAACCGCCCCCGCGATGCAGCCGGCGGCGACCAATCCCCCGGCGACACCGCCGGCCGCGGGCCAGCAGGGCGCGGGACGCGAAGATCGTCCGGCGGCGCCGGCGGCGACGCCGGCACAGGGTCGCGGCGTCCGCGGCGGTGAGCCGGCTCCGGCCACGCCGGGTGCGCCGGCG
>JANOJK010000235.1:0-2072 GCA_031408165.1 Acidobacteriota bacterium
TGCGCGTGCCGGGAAGTTCCAGCTGATACCGTTGACGTAGGTGAACAGCGGGTTGCCGTTCAGCTCCTTGCGGATGTTGTAGTCGGCGTAGCTTGCGAGGCCGCCGATCTTGGCGGTGTGGGAGCCGTGCCACCGCAGGAAGCGCGTGTGGTCGTGGCGCAGCGACGAGCGCGCCTGCACCATCCGCTGGTTGGTGTCGCGACCGCCGATGCGAAGCAGGCCCGAGAAGTTTTCGCCGATGGTCTCGTAGTTCTCGGCGGTCGGGTTCCAGCCATAGCGCTGGTAGGAGACGTACGTCTCGTTCAGCCCCTTTGCGCCGGCGATCTGGTACTTGCCCTGGACCGAATCGACACGGTTGCGCACGTTCTCCGCGGTCTCGAAGCTGTTGGCGCCGCCCTGGCCGCCGAAGCCGCGGACGTCGGTCTCGTGGCGGAAGTTGTAGGTCACCTGCAGCTGATGGGCATTCCGCGGCACGAACGACAGCTTTCCGAACAGCAGCTTCTCGCGGAACGGGCTGCCGAACGTGCCCTCGTAGGCGCGCAGCCGATCGACGAGCGCCTGCGGCGCGCCCGTCACGGTGCCCACGATCACGGTGCCGTCACGATCCTGGCGGTTCTCTTCATAGGAGCCGAAGAACTGCATGCGGTCGCGGACGATCGGTCCGCCGATCGAGGCGCCCCACTGCCAGCGCTCGTAGGTCGGTTTCGGCGCCCCGACCGTCTTCAGATCGTCGATCTTCGTCAGCAGCCCGCTGATGTTGCGGATGCCCTCGTTCTGCACCAGGCGCTTGTCCTGGTAGAAGCCGAACACTTCACCGCGATAGCTGTTGCCGCCGCTCCTGGTGATCGCGGTGATGATTGCGCTCGACGCCTTTTCGTACTCCGCCTTGAAATTCTGGGTCAGCACCTGGAACTCCTGAACCGCATTCTGCGGGAACGGGCTGCCCCGGCTCGCATCCTGGCCGACGACCCCGCCGAGGATCAGATCGTTCTTGAAGCTGACACCGTCGATGAAGACGTTGGTGTGCTGGGAGGGGAGCGCGCCCGACGTCACTTCCTTGCGAAACTCGTTGTCGGCCACGCGCAGGCCGGGCGCCAGGGCCGCGAAATTGAGGAAGTTCCGGCTGTTCTGCGGCAGGTATTGCAACTGTTCCTGCGTGACGTTGGTCGCGACCTCGCTCGTGCGGATGTCGGCCAGGCGCTCGCTGACGACCTGGACCGTCTCGGTGTAGGTGACGTCGGGGCGGACGTTGAAGTCCACCGCAAGCGTCTGCCCGACGAGTGCCGTCACCGTGCGGGCCTGCGGCTTGTACTGATCCAGCGTGACGCGCACCTCGTAGATGCCCGGCCGCAAGCCGGCCAGCGTGTAGCGGCCCTCGACGTCCGTGGTCGCGTCCCGTGAAAACCCGGAGTCGGTCTCCCGCGCCGTCACCATGACGCCAGGGAGCACGCCCGTCTGATCGGACACTTTCCCCTGGATCGTCGCGGTGGAGATCTGCGCCGCAGCGGGCGCGGCCATTGAGAGGGCGATTGACAGGACGAGAAGCAGACGCAGCGGGGCTGACAGGGCCGGTACGGCGCGCTTCGGAGCCTCCTTGCAAAGCGGATCCCGAGGGATCGCGCAACTGCTTCTACGATACATCGAGATCCAGGACGTGGTGGGCAGGCTGGGACGGGTCGGCCAGATTAGATGAGCTAACAATCCCCCGGCGTTGAACTTGCACAGCCCGACGTGTGAAGCTGCCCAAGCCCAACAAGTTCGCCCTCGCCGTCCTCGCCGTCCTCGTCGTCATCGGACTCCTGCTCGCTTTCGCGCAGGACCAGCAGACGCTGATGATCGACAGCCCGCACGCCGCGGAGGATCCGATTTTCCCCGGGTACGTTGCCGCGTTGCTCGGCGGGCAGGCCAGCGGCGGCAACAGCTATACGGTACTGACCAACGGCGACCAGATTTTCCCGCCGATGCTCGCGGCGGTCAACGCGGCGCAGCGCCGCGTCAGTTTCGAGACCTACATCTACACCGAAGGCGCCGTCGGCCGGCAGTTCACCGAAGCGTTCATCGCGGCCGCGAAG
>JANOJK010000281.1:0-2341 GCA_031408165.1 Acidobacteriota bacterium
GACAGGTCCGCGTCCAGGAACCCGACGAGCCCGGCACGCCGCTCGATGCCCGCGAGGATGCCGGTGCGCACCGCCTCGGCCTTGCCCCTTCGCGGCGACGTGCGCAGCGCCTCCACCGACGCCGGCGCGGCCGCGCACATCCGCGCGAGGATCTCCGGCGTGGCGTCGACACTGCCATCGTCGATCATCAGCAGCCGGACGGTCGGGTGCGTCGCCGCGAACCGCAGGAACTCCCCGGGATCGAGGCGGGCCGCCTCGTTGTAGCAGGGCACGACCAGAGCCAGTTCGGGAGGTGTCATCGCACGCTCGCCGTGCGCCACAGTGCCACAACGGGCGTAGGTCCGCAATCCCGGGATGCTGGCCCCCCGGCGTCCCCGCATCCGCCGGGCGCCGACCTGCCGAGCGCCGCCCGGGCCAGGAAGCGCTCCCACAACCCACGCTCGACGTAGAGCGTCAGCAACACGTCCGGCCTGAGGCCGTAGAACTCCGAGACGTAGCGATCGCCGAGGGATGCGTCGAGCGCGGCCGTATGGTCCATCGAGGCGACGACGACCGGCGCCTGCAGGGCCAGCGCGTCGGCCGGCGCGGTCCAGTAGCCCACCTGCGGCATCACCCGGAGGTACCAGGGAAGCGGCCACTGCTCGTGGGGCGGCGCGATCACCGACACCTGCATGCGCTCCGCGTCGGGGTGCATGGCGGCCAGCTGGCGTATGCGGGTCGCCATGCGGACGGCGTCGGGGACGGTTTGCGCGTAGACGTAGGGATTGCGCGGGTCCGACGCGTAGGTCACCGACGCGCGCCAGGCCTGCCATCCCAGGTGTCCTGACGCCACGACGAACCCCGCGACGAGCGCGCCGCGGAGCGCGCGGGACGAAGTCGCGTGGACGAGCCTCGAGAACCCCATTCCCGCGAGCACGAGCAGGCCGACGTAGAACGGCAGCAGGTTCCACGGAGTCTTGTACGGGATGGCCGAGAAGATCGCCGTGGCGACGACAGCGTAGCCGGCGAGATAGCGCGCCCAGAAGGCGCGTTCGGGGCGCGAGTGATCGGGCCGGCCCCACGCCGTCACCGCCCCGGCGATCGCCAGCACCAGCACCAGTGCCTCGCTCCACCTCAGACCCCCGGACGACGAGTAGGTGAGCAGGCCGAGGTAGTAGTGCCACGAGTGCGCGTGGCTGACCGGGTCGATGCCGCGATCGAGGTAAGTGCCGGCCGCGAGGAACGGCTCGAGGACGCCTCTCGGCGCGGCGAGAAAGGACGAATAGAACAGCGCCGCAATTGCCGCTGCCGCGGCCAGGCTCACGAGGGCCGCCACCCCCCATCGCCCGTCGGCGGACCGATTCCGGGGCCGTCCATGTCCCAGCGACCACCACGAGAGCGCGCCGGCCACGAGCACGGCGGGCAGTACGATGACCGATGTTTCCTTGGTCGCGAGCGCCAGGCCAGCCGCGACGCCCGCCAGGGTGGACCACGCCAGTCCGCCGCCCGTCGCCACGCGCCCGACGGCGATCACGAATGCGAGCGTGAAGCAGGCGAACAGCGATTCCTGGATGAACATCCGCGAGTAGAAGACCATCGCCGGGGAGAGCGCCATCAGTCCCGCGCTCGCGGCCA
The DNA here is from genome assembly GCA_031408165.1 of Acidobacteriota bacterium. Taxonomy (GTDB): domain Bacteria; phylum Acidobacteriota; class Vicinamibacteria; order Vicinamibacterales; family 2-12-FULL-66-21; genus JAICSD01. The sequence goes on from JANOJK010000281.1 coordinate 1,615, forward strand.
CCGCCGTCCGGCCAATTGCCGCCGACAACAGCGGCAGCAGCAGCAGGGTAGCGGTGCCGAACGCCGCCGTGACGCCGCGCAGCGTGCGCTCGTCGAGGGACGCGAGCGTGTGCTGGCCGCGCAGCCACGCCGCCGGCAGCGACAGGTAGTAGAGCGTGGGGCCGTGATGGTCGTGGCCGTCGTAGCGGTACTCGCCGCGTTCGAGCAGCGTGCCGAACTTGACCGCCTGGTTCGCTTCGTCGTGGTGCATCGGGCGCACGTCGAGCCGGGCCACTCGCAGCGCGAGACCGGCCGTCAGTGCAATCGCCACGAGGGCGCCGACGCCTGCGCGCGTCATTTGGCCGGCTTGCCGAAAACCTCCACCTCGACGTAGTGGGTCAGGTCGTTCGTCGTGTTCCCGTTCGAGTAGAGCCGGACGTAGCGGCCGGTCGCACCCTTCGGGTCGAACAGCTTTCCCTCGGCGACTTCGATGTACTCCTTGTCCTTCCCGAGGCCGATCTTCGACGTGTTGTCGTGGTCGTTGTTGAAGATCGTGTTGACGCCATTCTTGAACGCGGCGTCGTCGGACACCTGGACGATGACGTCGCGGTAGACGCGCGCCTGGCTGTGGTAGTGCCAGGCGAGAATGGCGTAAAGCTGGTGCGAGGCGCCGAGGTCGATCTGCACCCACTGGGGGGTCGGCCCCAGCTCGACGAAGAACCCGTCACCGCCCGCCTTCTCGCCGTCG
>JANOJK010000296.1:0-2111 GCA_031408165.1 Acidobacteriota bacterium
GGGCTGGGCTTCCCCCGCCGCCGACCCCGACACGGGCAACCTCTACGTCATGGGCGTCGGGGCGACCGTCATTGCGCTCGACAAAGACGGCAAGCTGCTATGGGATCACTCGGTCGGCGAGGAATTCTCCGCCTTCACCACTCACGGCGGCCGGACCACTTCGCCGCTCATCGACGGTGACCTCGTCATCGTGAGCGCGGCCATCTCGAGCTGGGGCGCAGGCTCGCCGCGGCAGCACCGGTTTGTCGCGCTCGACAAGCGGACGGGATCCATCACCTGGGTCGCGAGCCCCGGCGGGCGCCCGTACGACACCAACTACGCCGCGCCGCTCATCGCGACCATCAACGGCACGCGGCTGCTCATCAGCGGCAGCGGCGACGGCGGGATCTACGCCATGAAGGCGCGGACGGGCGAGAAGGTGTGGGGCTTTGTCGCCGCGAAGCGGGCGATCAACACCGGCGTTGCCGTCTCCGGCAGCACGGTGATCGTTTCCCACGGCGACGAAAACCTCGACGTCAACGAGCTGGGCATGATCGCGGCGCTCGACGGATCGCAGACGGGCGATATCAAGAGCCCGAAGTGGGCGCAGAAGGGAGAGCAGTTCGGGTTCTCCTCGCCCGTCATCGACGGCCCGCGGGTCTACCAGATCGAGAACGGGTCGCGGCTCAAAGCCTACGACCTCGAGACCGGCAAGCCGCTGTGGACGCAGACGCTCGGAACCGCACAGAAGGCGCCGCTCGTCTTCGCGGACGGCAAACTCTACGTCGGCAGCGAGAGCGGCAAGTTCTTCATCGTCAGGCCCGCTGCCGATCGCGCGCAGGTCCTGAGCGAGGTCGAACTGCCTATCAGCAAGGACGACAACGCCGGGCAGTCCGCCGGCCTTCCCGAGCCGGTGTTCGCCGGCGCGGCGGTCTCGCGCGGCCGCGTCTTCTTCGTCTCGACCGGCGGCGTATACGCGCTCGGGCCGAAGGCGCCGAAGCCCACGACCGGCATGGCGGTCGACGAACCGGCCGAGAAGGGGGCGGGCGATCCCGCATGGGTGCAGGTCTCGCCGACGGAGCTCGCGCTCACGCCCGGCAAGGCCGTGAAGCTGCGCGTGCGGCTGTTCGACGCCAGGGGTCGCTTCCTGCGCGACGAGCCCGCCGCCACGTGGACGCTCACCGGACTCAAGGGGGCGGTCGCGCCCGACGGCACGTTCACGCCTGACGCCGGTACGCCCGAGCAGGCCGGCTCGATCAAGGCGACGGTGGGCGCAATTGCCGGCGAGGCGCGTGCGCGCGTCACGCGGCCGCTGCCCTGGACGGAAACCTTCGAGGGCTTCGCCGACGGCGCGGTCCCGCCGGGATGGATCTCGGTGACGACCGGCCGCATGGCGGTCGGCGCGCTGGACGGACAGAAGGTCCTGGTGAAGGCGCCCGACGACACCATCTTCAAACGCTTCCGCGCCTTCGTCGGTCCCGTGGAGATGTCGAACTACACCGTCGAAGCCGACGTCCGCGGCACGACGAGGCGCCGGCAGATGGCGAACATGGGCGTCACTGCCCAGCGCTACTCGCTCGTCATTTACGGGAACACGCAGCAGATCAAGATCGAGCCATGGGAGCCCGAGACGCACCGATCGGCGGTCGCGCCGTTCGCGTGGAAGGCGGACACCTGGTACCATCTCAAGCTGCGCGTCGAGAACATGCCGGACGGCAAGGTGCGCGCGCGCGGCAAGGCCTGGCCGACCGGCCAGCCGGAGCCCGAGGCGTGGACGATCGAGAAGATCGATCCCATCGGGAACCACAAGGGAGCGCCCGGATTCTTCGTCGACGCGGAGTTCGGCGCCTACGTGGACAACGTCAAAGTGACGGCAAACCAACAATGAAGAAGAAGATATATCTCGCGATCGCGGTCGTACTCGTCGCTGCGGGTGCGTTCCGGCTGCAGGCGGAAGGAATGGCCGGCGACCCCGGCACCGGCGACTGGCCGATGTGGGGGGGCACGGCCGACCGCAACATGGTGTCGAACATGAAGGGCCTGCCGCTCGAGTGGGACGTGAAGACGAAGAAGAACGTGAAGTGGGTCGCCGACCTCGGCTCGCAAACCTACGGCAACTCGGTCGTCGCCGG
>JANOJK010000358.1:0-2141 GCA_031408165.1 Acidobacteriota bacterium
GGCCCTCGGCAGCCTGCCGATCGCGTATCGCGAGGCGATCGTCCTGTGCGATCTGCAGGAGCTGAGCTACCAGGACGCCGCGGCGGCGGCGGGATGCGCGATCGGGACGGTGCGGTCGCGGCTGCATCGCGGACGGCAGATCCTGGCGGCGAAGATGCGGGGCGAGCGTCGGGCGTTTCCCGCGTGGCCGGCGCCGGGCTGGATGTGATGCGTGCGGATTGCCGGGAGCCGAATGCGAATTGCGAAGTCGGAGGGCGCGATGAAGCCTGAACAGCGGCCGGAACGCGATCTCGCGCCGGCGCTCCGCCGGTTGGACAGCGCGGTGGTGGTGCCCGAAGCGGATCCGGCGCGGGAAGCGGCGTTGTTGGCAGCGTTCGACGCAGCGCAAATCGCGCGGGTCACCTCGGCCGGCCGACGGCAGTACTGGCACATGGCGGCGCTCGCGACGGCCGCCGCGATCTTGATGGCTGTCGGCTTGAATCCGGCCCCGACCGGACGTCACGGATCTCCTCCTGGCGCAGACTCGGCACTGCACAGGCCCCTGCCGTCAACTTTCCGAGGCGTCCAGCCGGGGCCGCAGCCCCCGAACGAGTTCGTGATGGTGCCGGGGGCCGCCGGGCTGCCGGCCATGGAAAGTGGATCGCTGCTGCGCATGGACGTGCCGGTATCCATGCTGCCGTCGCTCGGCCTGACGCCGCCGCAGGCCAACCGCACGACGTCCGTGAAAGCGGACTTGATCGTGGGCCAGGACGGATTAACCAGAGCCGCAAGGCTCGTGAATTGATTACTTTGGAGGAACCCATGCGTGTGTTGAGAATCGCGGGCGCGATGCTGATGCTCGGCGCCCCCGTCTTCGCCCAGGACGAACCCGCCCGGAAGGCGGCGGTCGAACTGACCGCTCGTGTCGCGTTCGAGAAAGCCACGAAGGGCGCACCGTACTCCGCCGAAACGGTGGTCGAAGGCAACCAGGTGCTGGCCGACGGCAACCGCATCAACAGGAAGACGACCGGCCGCGTCTATCGCGACGGCGAGGGGCGCACGCGCCGCGAGGACGACCGGCCCGACGGCTCCGTCGGCATCTCCATCGTCGATCCCGTCGCCGGGTTCTCGTACTCGCTCGACCCCGTGAACAGGATTGCCTGGCAGACCTCAGCCGGCGGCGCGTCCGCGATCATGGGCAAGCTCGAGGCGATGATCGTCGAGGGGCAGCGAAGGACCGAACTCGAGAAGATGGCGGGCGGGCAGCGGAAGCCGTCCGAGGGGATCTCTGAACAGCAGGCGGCCGAGCAGAAGATCGTGGCGGCGGCCCGCGGCGGGCGCGGCGGCGCCCTCATGCGCAGCGGCGCCGACGATCGGAAGACCGTCCTCACCGAGCACAAAACCATCGAGGGAGTGGCGGTCGAGGGGCGCAAGACGACCAGCGTGATCCCCGCCGGTCAGATCGGCAACGAACAGCCGATCACCATTGTCTCGGAGGAGTGGCGGTCGACGGAGCTCGACATCCTCGTCCAGACGAAGCACTCCGACCCGCGCATGGGGGAGTCGAGCTACCGCCTGTTCGGCATCATCCGCGCCGAGCCGGACCCGTCGCTCTTTATGGTGCCGCCCGATTACACGGTCAAGGAAACCGGCATCCGCAAGATGCTCGAGGCCGCCAGGAAGCACTGAGCCCGCACCTCGCCCCTGGCACGTCGTCCTGAGGGATCCACCCATTCGCGTGGTAGATTGGGCGGATCTCTATGGGGCAGCGGAAGATTGACGTCGTCCTCGATTCGGTCCGGCGGCTGATCCGCATCGGCGCCACGGCGAACCTCGTCAATCTGCTCCACAAGCAGCACCCGGCCGATCTCGCGCAGGTCTTCACCGAGCTCGGCGAGAAGGATCGCCACGCGTCGTTCTCCCTCCTCGCCGAGCGCAACAGCAAGCTCGCAATGGAGGCGTTGAGCGAGCTCGGCCCCGAGGGCGGCGCCGCACTGCTCGCCGATCGCTCCGCGGAAGAGATCGCGCAACTGCTCCACGACCTGCCGTCGGACGACGCCGCCGCCATCATCGACAACCTGCCCGAGCCTGTCTCGGCCGCCGTCCTCGAGCTGATCGAGAAGCGGCCCGGCGACGAGGTCGGCGACCTGCTCGAATACGAC
>JANOJK010000386.1:0-2314 GCA_031408165.1 Acidobacteriota bacterium
GCTTGCTCATTGTGGTGTCCGCCCAACGTGATGCCGCTCAGCCGCGAGCGGCGAAACAGCAACTCGTTCCGGAACGAGTTGAATCTTGGCACAACATCGGTGCCGCTCGTCGGCTGTTAGCCAGGCGTGCGCGACTTCCAATAACCGGGCCGCCGATGCGCGTGCGCGACAGCGACAATCAGGGCGCGTCGCGGCTCAACCCGGTAGACGACTCTGAAACGCGTCTGGGACGGTAATCAATCTGGGAGTAATGCCACTGTTGCGCGTCGTTCAACCATCCTGGTCGAGGGTTGGAATCTTCCATCGTGAGCTTTGGTTTGTCCGCTCAACGCTCCGCTTCAGCCGCGGCGGCTCAGAATCGCACCAGCCGCCGTCGGCTGCAAGCGCGGTGCTAGAGCGCCAGTGCGCGGACGTTGCCTTGTCGCGTCGTGATTCAACGAATGCGCTCCCGAGGCTCAGCCTGTGACGGCTACGCAACGCGATCGAAGCGGTGGCGCCAGGCGTAACAGGCTCCGAGAAACACAGGAAAGAAGAGGATCTGCGAGACGCCTTCAGCAACGGCTTCGGGAGATCCCACCGCCTTCCCAAGCAGGATCACGGCGACGCTCACCGCCAGCGCCGGAAGAAGGGCGACGCCCACGAGCTTGACATTGATCTTCTTTGTCGTCATGAAGCCTCACTGGAGCGCCCTGGTTCTTCGCGGCCCGTCCGCGCCTTGACGAACGTGTGAAGGCCGTCTTGATCCAGAACAACCTCGTCACGAATCGTCGAGACCATACTGCTCACTACGATGACGGAAACGGCTTCCGTCTCGCCTCGGCTGTTGTCGCTCTAACGTATAGCAACCCGCAGAAACGGACACTGCTCGCAGCCTAACGCAATATCGCCGGGTTGCTTAGCGCGCCGCAAGCGTCTCCGGAGCAACGGGTTCCCCGGACTCCCCCGCTCCGGGCCCTGCCGGTTATGTCGGTCTGCGTAGGCGGATATGCTGTACGCCCTACGGCAGATCGTCAAACGGGCTACGGACGCCACGCCCGCCCTATTGAGCCAGGTTAACGCAGCGCCTTGTCGATCGCCGCCTGCGCGAGCGGCGCCATGATGGCGTAACCCGCGGCGTTGGGGTGCAGGTCGTCGGTGGTCAGCTCCGCCTTCATCATCCCCGTCCCGTCCAGCATCGGCGTGAAGTAGTCCAGGTACACGTGGCCGTTCGAGGCGGCGTAACGCTGCATCCAGCCGTTGAGAGCCTTGATGCGCGACATCGGGCGCGTCGTGGACTGCGGCACTCCGTTCGCCGCGACGTGGTACGCGCCGGTCGGCGTGATGCTCGACAGAATCACCTTGATGCCGTGCGCCTTCGCGAGGACCGCCATCGACTCGAGGTTGCGCTGGATGTCCTCGTCGGTCATTGGGCCCGTATTCCCCGCGATGTCGTTGGTGCCGGCGAGGATGACGACGGCCTTCGGCTTCAGGTCGATGACGTCGGGCCGGAACCGGACGAGCATCTGCGCGGTCGTCTGCCCGCTGATGCCACGGCCGACGTACGGCTTCTCCGGAAAGAACGCGCCGAAGCGCGGCTGCGGCCACGCGTCGGTGATCGAGTCCCCCATGAAGACGACGCGCGCTTCCGTCGCGGCCGGGGCCGCGAGGGCGCGGTTGGCCTCTCGGTAGCGCGTGAGATTCGGCCAGTCCCTGAGCCGGACGTCGTTGCGCATGAGCACCTGCAGCGCCGCGGCCATCTCGGGGCAGGAAGGGTCGGACGCCGGCGCCGGCGGAACGGGGTTCTGCGCCGAGAGCGCCATCACGGTCACGGCCGCCACAATCACGCGAGTCATCGGAACGCTCCTTTATGAATCGTCACAGGGATCGCCACAGGGGTGACTGCACAGTGGCAGGCACCGACGGGGATTATAGCGACTAAACCAACCCCGCTCTGCCGGCCCAACCCTCTCGTCACCTCGGCGCTCTCGAGATACGACTCCAGCGGCTTCGGATGCTGCACGTCCAGCAGGTTGCAGCAGTAGCCCGAGCACTTCCAGGAAGCCGAAGCCGATGACGGCGAACATCCGGCCATCCTGCGCCCACGCGCAACGCACCGGCGCCAGGCTGGGGCCGCAAGCTTCGGTCTGGCCGAGGGTTCTTACATCCCCGGAGGTCGAGGACCGCCCGGACCGCGCGCCGCGGGCATCAGCGGGTTGCCCGCGCCCGACGCGACCGGTCTGGCGGTCGTGGCTGAGGCGCTCGCTCCCGCACGAGTGACCACGAGGGCGCCCTCGGCGAACGGCGCGCCGAGCACTTCGGTCTGCGACCCGTCGCT
>JANOJK010000429.1:0-2910 GCA_031408165.1 Acidobacteriota bacterium
GGCTCGGCCGCCAGCATCATGATCACCACCGAGACAACCACGGCCACGATCATCACCGACACCTGATCCACCATGCCGACCGCCGTGATCACCGAATCGAGCGAGAACACGATGTCGAGGAGCGCGATCTGTACGAGGACCGACGTGAAGGACGACTTCCCCTTGACAGACGCGTGTCCCTCCTCACCCTCCAGGCGATCGTGGATCTCGTGCGTGCTCTTGCCGAGCAGGAACAGGCCGCCCAGGATGAGGATCAGGTCCCGGCCCGATATCTCCTGGCTGAGGACCGTGAACATCGGCGCGGTCAGCTTGATGACCCACGCCAGCGAGAACAGCAGGAGGATGCGCGTGCCCATCGCGAGCAGCAGGCCGATGCGGCGCGCCTTGGGCTGCTGCTCGGGCGGCAGCTTCCCCGAGAGGATGGAGATGAAGATGATGTTGTCGACGCCGAGGACGATCTCGAGGAATGTGAGCGTCGCGAGGGCAATCAGGATTTCAGGACTCAGCCAGTTCATCAGCGCCTCAGTATCTCGAATCGAAGCTCGGCGAATCCGCCGATTTCGTAGTACTCCACCTTGAAGCGGCGCTTGCCGCCAGTGACGGGGACCGTGTCGATCGCCGACTCGTGCGGGGCCCAGCGATCGATGATGCGTTGGCCGTCCATCCACACGCGGACGCCATCGTCCGAGATCGTGCGAACCGTATAGGCGCCAGGCGGCAGGTCGATGACCGCTTCCCCCACGACAGCAACACGATCCCGGGGGAGGCCCTCTGCAATTGCGCCGCCGGACATGTAGTCGAGCGTCCCGCGGCGTTCCGTCTTCACCGGCGCGGCGGCCAGGACGCGGGCGAACGCGTCGGCGTTCTTGTCAGGCTGCGACGTGTCGTCAAACGTGAAATAGCGGACCTGCCAGTCCGCCGGGACCGTGTATCGCGAGTATCCGAAGGTGTAGGGCAACCCTGCGGCCACACGCTCGCCCCGGGGTCCGACGAGGGCGCCGCCGCGGTAGGTCAGCCGGACATCCACGTCGAGAACCGCGCCCGGCGCCGGCGTGACCGTGATGACGCCCGGCACGCGCCCTTCCGCGGGCTCGACGGTCGCGCCGCGGACGGAGGCCACCTTCCAGCCGCCGGCCGGACCGAGCACCTTGAGTCTCAGAGGCGAGGCGTCGGACCGGCCCTCAGGCCACAGTTTCGGTGACCGCCAGTCATACGGCCCCCACTCGTCCACGATGATGGCGTTCCGGCCCCGCCGGTCGCCCTCGGCCACTTTCGCATCCATGCCGCCGGGGAGCGGCGTCGGCAGCGTGATGTCGAGCGTGGGACGCGCGCGGACGGGCACGGCCACCTCGTCGCCGACACCGAAGTTCCGGGTATCGCCGGCGAGTACCGCGACCGTCGCGACATTCTCGAAGGTATTGGTGAGCACGCGCACGTTCTGCGTCTCGGTCACCTTGAGCGCCGTGGGCGTGCCGATGAAGGTGTTCCCCGCGATCACGTAGTCGCGGCTGCGCGTATCGCGGCGCTTCGGATACTCCCAGTTCGGATCCTGGGTCGGGTTCTTCCAGAGGCGGATGGCCGTTTCGTCCCCCTCGAAGCGGTTCTCCGTGATCCGGTTGTCCTGTCCGTGCTCGATCGCGATCGCCTCGGTGTTGCGCGCGAAGCGGTTTGCCGCGATCCACGAGTCGAAGCTGTAGCCGCCCCAGAGGCCGTGCCAGCACTCCTCGACGCGGTTGCCGTAGAACACGTTGCGGCTGAAGGTCGCTTCGATCCCGTTGGTGGGCGCAAAGCTGAAGTCGTTGTCGTAGACGACGTTGTCGTTCGCGCCCCCCTCGCCGGTGTCCATCGTGGACTGCCCGGCCCAGAGAAACAGCCCGTCGCCGCCGTGCGTGACCGAGTTGAAGGCGACGATGTTCTTGTGGCTCTGCTCGTAGATGAGGATGCCGGCGGAATCCTGGCCCCGGTTGTAGAACGTGTGGCTGTAGCCGCGCACGCACCAGTCGACCTTGTTGTGCATGATGCGGTTGCCGCTCGCGCGGTACAGGGCGATCCCGAGGCCGGAGAGGAACGAGAAGTTGTTGTTCCAGATGCGCGCGTTGTTCGACCTGGCCAGCATCAGGCCGTTCTGCCCCTGCACGATCGCCGTGTGATCGATTTCCGCGTCATCGGAGTCGGCCAGGTAGATGCCGGCGCCGCTCGCGATCCACTCGTCCTTGTCGTTCTTGTGGTACGACATCCAGTCGAGCAGGCTCTCGTGCTCGACGAGGCTGTAGAGCCGCGGCTTCCAGTTGAAGCTGAGGTCCGCGCCGGTGATGTGGAGCCTGGGGCTCTTCCGCGCAAGGATGCCGATCTTGTAGCCGTGGGCCTTCAGGCCCTTGATGGTGACGTTGTCGCCGCCATCCACGAGCACCGCGAGTCCCGTGAAGGTGTCGGGATCCGCGCCCGCGGGCGCGCCGTGCAGCGTCACGCCGGTGAGGTCGACGGTGATGCCGGAGCCGCGGATGGTGAGGGCGGGATGCTGGATATCGGCCGAAGTGAGGGTGTAGGTCCCCGCCGCCACCTTCGTCGTGCGCGTGATGACGTCTCCTGATACGGGCCTGCCCTGCGCGAGCGCCGCGAGTCGAACTGGCCGTGCCTGCGTCGCCGGCCGCGCGGCCGCTGCGGAGAGGACGAGGACCGTTAGAAGAACCGCAGAACCACGCACAGTTCTGTATAGCGTATCCCCAAACAGCCTCGCCTATGGTCCGGTGACGCTAGATCGGGCTCCCAAGTGTCCGCCGCCACAGCCGCATGATCGGAGCCACCAGACGTCGCATCTGTGATGCGCTGATCACGCCGCCGAGATCCAGAAACGAGATGGTTGCAAACCAATGCCCGCTATCAGGCGGCGGTTTGCGGTCGTCGGGTGTT
>JANOJK010000454.1:0-3198 GCA_031408165.1 Acidobacteriota bacterium
GCGGCCGGAACCCTCGTTTCCCTGATGGTGACCCCATGAAGCGCATGCGAAGCGAAAAGGGTGCGGCACTCCTCGAAGCGGCCATCACGGTGCCGATCATCCTGCTGATTTCCGTCGGCATCTTCGAGTTCGGCCGGGCCTACCAGACCTGGCAGGTGCTGACCAACGCGGCGCGCGAGGGCGCGCGCATGGCGGTGATCACCGGATCGACGGACGCGGACGTCACGCTGCGCGTGCGCAACTACATGAAGGCCGGCGCCCTGCCGAACCACGACACCGCGGGCGTCACCGTCCAGCGGGGTGTCGCGCTCACGGGCGCGGACACGGGCTCCGAGATCAAGATCGACTATCCGTTCAAGTTCATGGTGCTGAACCCGGTGGTGCGGCTCATCGCCCCCGCCGACACGAAGACAGGCGCGCCGATCACGATGCGGTCGAGCGCGTTAATGCGGAATGAGAGCTAGGGGACAACAATGCGCAACCGAATCCTCGCCGTGCTCGTGCTCGCCATCGTGGCGGGCGGCGGCCTCGCCTACGGGACCTACAACGTGATCAACGCCCAGCAGGTCAAGACCGTCTCGGCGCCCACGCAGCCGGTCGTCGTGGCCTCGGCCGACCTGGCCCTCGGCAGCGAGTTGAAGAAGGAAGACCTGACCGTCGTGAACTTCCCGGCGGGCTACGCGCCCGAAGGGGTCTTCGCCAAACCGTCCGACGTGATCGGCCGCGGCATCATCGTACCGATCGTGAAGAACGAACCGGTGCTGAACGCCAAGCTGGCGTCGAAGGAGGCGGGCTTCGGCCTGCCGACCGTGATTCCCGACGGCATGCGCGCGGTGTCGGTCCGGGTCAACGAGGTGATCGGCGTCGCCGGCTACGTGCTGCCCGGCACCCGGGTGGACGTGCTCGCGACCGCCAGCCCGACCGCCCAGCCGCAGGACGCGACCACCAAAGTGATTCTGTCCAACGTGCAGGTGCTGACCGCGGGCACCCGGATGGAGCAGGACACCGAGAAGGGCAAGCCCATGCAGGTGACGGTCGTCACGCTGCTCGTCTACCCGGAGCAGTCCGAGCGGCTCGCGCTCGCCAGCACCGAGGGCAAGATTCAGCTCGCGCTGCGCAACCCGCTCGACCAGGGCGCGCCCGTCACGCCGGGCGTCCAGCAGGCGGGCCTCCTCGGCATGGTGCGGCCCGTGGCCCGCGTCCGGCAGACCGTGGCCGGGGCCCCCAGGCGGACCGTCGTCGGTCCCGTGACCCAGGAAGCCCCGGCAGCCGCCTCTTTCCCGACCGTCGAAATCATCCGCGGCGACAAGCGGACCGCAGAAGTCATCAAGTAGATCGCACGTTGCGCAGCCCCTCAGGGCTGCCTTTGGAGGAACCATGGGAGCCGCTCGCGGACCCGCGTCGAAGATCGCCGCGCTGGTCGTTTACATCATCGTGATTCTCGTCGCCACGCCGCAGGCCCAGCAGCCGGCGTCTTTCACCGGGGTGCCCGGCAGCATGAGCGGCGGACCCGCCGCGCTGCCGCCTGACGCCACCGCGATCGACCTGCTCGTCGGGCGGTCGACGATCCTCAACGTCGGCACGGCCATCTCCCGGGTGTCGCTCACGGTGCCCGAGGTGGCCGACGCGATGGTGACGGCGCCGCAGCAGCTCCTGATCCACGGCAAGACGCCCGGCGTGATCTCCCTGTTCGTCTGGGACCGCGCCGGCGGCATCAAGACCTACGAAGTGAGCGTGCGCCGCGACCTCACGCACCTCGTCCAGCAGATGATCAACCTGTTCCCGGGCGAGCCGGTGACCGTCGTCGGCAGCGGCAAGGACGTCATCCTCTCGGGCAGCGTCTCGAGCAAGTACGTGATCGACAAGGCCGCCGAGGTCGCGGGAGGCTACGTCGAGAAGAAAGAGAACGTCGTCAACCTGCTCAAGCAGGTGGAAGGCCAGGCGTCGAACCAGGTCATGCTGCGCGTGCGCTTCGCGGAAGTGAACCGCAACGCGCTCCAGGAGCTGGGCGTCAACCTGTTCACCGGTGCGACCGGCTACAAGAACATCATCGCCCGCTCGACGACGCAACAGTTCGCCGCGCCGCAGTTCGACGAGCTCAAGCGAACGGCTGACCTCGACAACAATCTCACCGGCGCCGAGGGGAAGTACACTCTCAGCGACTTCCTCAACCTGTTCATCTTCAGCAACAAGTACAACATCGGCACCGTCATCCGCGCGCTGGAGTCGAAGGGCCTCTTTCAGAGTCTCGCCGAGCCCAACCTGATCGCGAGCAACGGCAAGGAAGCCAGCTTTCTCGCCGGCGGCGAGTTTCCCTATCCGGTGGCACAGGGGGGTTCGGGTAACGCCGTCAGCATCGTGTTCAAGGAGTTCGGCGTCCGTCTGAGCTTCACGCCCACCGTGCTGGGCGGCGACCTGATCAACCTGAAAGTGAAGCCGGAGGTCAGCTCGCTCGACTTCGCCAACGGCGTCAGCGTGTCGGGCTTCCGCGTGCCCTCGCTGTCGACGCGTCGAACGGAGACGGAAGTCGAACTGCAGGACGGCCAGACGTTCGCGATTGCCGGCCTGATGAACAACACCGTGTCGTCCACCATGTCGAAGGTGCCCGGCATCGGCGACATTCCGATTCTCGGCTACCTGTTCCGCAGCCGCGCGTATCAGAAGCAGCAGACCGAGCTGGTCGTCATGATCACGCCGCAGATCATCCGGCGCGGATCGACGGGTGTCTCGCAGGGGCTGCCCGCCATCGTCGAGCCGTACCTCGGCGCGCCGTCGAAGGTGATGCCGCAGCCCGCGCCCTACGTCGGATCGCCGCGCTACCCCGCGGCTCCGGGCGCAACGGGCCCCGCTCCAATCCAGCAGGCCGATGCGCCGGCGACGGCGCCCGCGAAGGTCACGCCCGTCGCGCCCTCTGCGGGCCTCACCCCGCCGCCGTCCGCGCCGGTCACGACCAAGCCTCCTGTGAAAGCCCAGGCGCCTGCCGCGGTGAAAGAGACGCCGAAGGTCGAAGCCAGGCCCGATCCGAGGGTAGCGGAGCGCGCGCGTGAGGAACAGAAGAAGGCCGCCGAGGCGCAGAAGGCGACCGACAAGAAGGCCGCCGAAGACAAGGCGGTGGCCGACATGAAGGCCGCCGTGGAGGCGGCCCGCCAGCAGAAGCTCAAAGGTGCGCGCGACAGGCGCGAAGCGCTGCTGAATGCC
>JANOJK010000478.1:0-3213 GCA_031408165.1 Acidobacteriota bacterium
TGGGGCTCGTGGCGCGCGATTCCGGCGGGGGCATCAAGGCCGCCAAAAAGGTCGACCGCGTGCGGACCACCGCGATCCCGGTGGGAATCATGATGATCATCCTCTTCTCGGTGCTCTCGAGCGCACCGCAGCTCCTCAACAGCGTGATCGAAGAGAAGATGAGCCGCATCAGCGAGGTGCTGATCGGATCCGTCACGCCATACCAGCTGATGATGGGCAAGCTGCTCGGGAGCGCCGGCGTCTCGGTGCTCCTCGCCGCGCTCTATATCACCGCCGGCATCTTCATGGCACGGCACTACGGGTACGGGGACGCGATCCGGATGGCGGACCTGGCGTGGGTGCTGGTGTTCCTCCCCATGGCGGTCGTCATGTTCGGGTCGATCTTCATCACCATCGGCGCCGCGTGCACGGACCTCAAGGACGCGCAGGGCATGATGACCCCCGCGATGCTGGTGCTGATGCTGCCGTGGATGACCTGGTTCGCCATCCTCAACGCACCCGACAGTCCCGTGTCGGTCGTCCTTTCGCTCATTCCGACCAACGCGCCGTTCCTGATGCTCCTCCGCCTGGCGATCCCGCCGGGTCCGCCGCTGTGGCAGGTCGCGCTGTCGGTCGTGCTCACCGCCGCCACGGCGCTCGCCCTCGTCCATGCCGCCGGCAAGATCTTCCGCACGGGGTTGCTGATGCAGGGCAAGGCGGCCACGTTCGGCGAGATGTGGAAGTGGGTCAGGGCGGACTGACGTGAGCAATGAGCCGGGTACCATGTACGACGTCATCATCGTCGGCGCCGGGCCCGCCGGGCTGAGCGCGGCACTCATCCTGGGCCGCTGCCGGCGGCGCGTTCTGGTGTGCGACACCGGCCGGCCCCGCAACGCCGCGTCGCACGCGATGCACGGGTTCCTCTCGCGGGACGGCATGCCGCCGCGCGAGTTCCTGGGAATCGCGCGCGAGCAGCTGCGGCTGTACGACACGGTCGAGTTGCGGGATATCGAAGTGACCGCGGCGGAGTGCCGCGACTCGCGCTTCCACATCGAGCTGGCCGACGGCTCGGCGCTCGCGTCCCGCAAGCTGCTGATCGCGACCGGTGTTGTCGACCACCTTCCCGACATTCCCGGGTTTGCGGAACTCTACGGACGGGGCGTGTTCCACTGTCCGTATTGCGATGGCTGGGAAGTGCGCGACCGGCCGCTGGCGATTTATGGCCGCGGCGCCCGCGGGCTCGGGCTGTCGCTGGAGCTGACCGGGTGGAGCCGGGATCTGGTGCTCTGCACCGACGGGCCGCCTGAGCTCGAGGCCGACGACAGGGCGCGGCTGGCCCGGCACAATATTGCGGTGCGCCGCGAGCGCATCGTCCGTCTCGACGGGGACGAGCGGCTCGAGCGGATTGTCTTTGCGACCGGCGAGCCGCTTGCCCGTGAGGCGCTGTTCTTCACGATGGGCCAGGAGCAGCAGTCCACGCTCGCGATCAAGCTGGGTTGCCACCTGAACGAGAAAGGGACCGTCCACACCGGCAAGTACGAGTCCACGAACCTGCCGGGCTTGTTTGTCGCCGGGGACGCGTCACGCGCGGTTCAGTGGGTGGTGGTCGCCGCGGCCGAAGGCGCGGAGGCGGCCTTCGCGATCAACACCGACCTCCTGGAAGAGGACCTTTCGTGATTGGACTGACCGCTTGGCCCCCTGAAAGTGCCATCTCGCCCCTTTGGTATTGACGAGGCCGCCGTCCACGGCAGAATTGGACCTTCGCGAAGGGACCTCAGCGGGTCCATAGTTCGCGGCGAGAGGTCCTTTCATGCTGTCCATCGAGCGTCAGTTCGTCCGCACCGAGCGGCCGCTATACGGCCATCTGGTCTCCCTGCTCGAAACCGCCATCGCTAAAGGAGAGTTGCCGTCCGGGACGCGCGTGCCTCCCGAGCGCACGCTCGCTCAGCGGTTGAAGATCAGCCGGACCACGGTGGTCAGCGCCTATCGTGAGCTGGAATCGCGAGGGCTCCTGCGCGGATACGTGGGGCGCGGAACGTTCGTGTGCGCCGCGCCCGAGCCCGAGGGGACGCCCTTCGCGTGGCGCGGGAAGATTGCCGCCGCTGCCCTGCGGTTGAGCGACACGACGCTCCGCGACGTCGTGCGGAATTCGTCGGACTCGCGGCTTCTGTCCCTGGCGGCCGGCGAGCCGGCGCTCGATCGGTTTCCGAACGAAGCGTTCCTCGAGGCGGTGAACCACGTCCTCGCGACCGACTCCCACGCCGCGTGGGGGCACGGGCCGGGCGAGGGACAGCCGTCGCTCCGCAGCGCCATCGCGGATCGCTACGGCGTGGCGCGGGAAAGCGTGCTGGTGCTCTCCGGCGCGCAGCAGGGACTCGATCTCCTCGCGCGGTGCCTGATCGATCCGGGGGACGCGGTGATCATGGATCGCCCCGGATACCTGGGCGCCATCCAGTCCTTCCGCGCCGCCGGCGCGAAGTTGATCGGGTGGGACATCGTCCGCGCCGACACTGACGAGCTCGAGGACCTCCTCGTCCGCTACCGCCCCAAGCTGATCTACACCAATCCCTCGTTTCACAATCCGACGGGAGCCACGCTGCCGATCCGGACGCGGCGCGAAATCCTGTCGCTCGCGCAGCGCTACCGCGTGCCGATCGTCGAGGACGCGACGTACCAGGATCTTTATTTCAACGACGCGCCGCCGCCGTCGCTGCGCGAGCTCGACGATCACAACCTGGTCATCTATCTGAACAGCTTCTCCAAGGTGATGGCGCCGGGGCTGCGACTCGGCTGGATCGCGGCCGCGCCGTCCATCGTCGAACAGATCGCCATCATCAAGCAGCGCCTGGACCCGCACACGCCGAACCTGGTGCAGATGGCGGTTGCGCGGATGATGCGTCAGGGCACGTTCGACGCGCACCTGCGTATCCTCCGCGCCGAGCACGCCAGGCGCTGCACGCAGCTCATCGCCACGATCCAGCGCCACATGCCGCCCGGGTCGATCCGGTTCGCGCGCCCGGCCGGCGGGCTCTACCTGTGGTGCCGGCTCGGGGCCGGGCTCAGCGCGACCGCGCTGCACGAGCGCGCGCTCGTCTCGGGGGTCACCTTCGTCCCCGGACCCGCGTTCTATCCCGATCCCGCGGGGGACTCGGAGCTGCGGCTGTGCTTCACCAGTGTGCTGCCGACCACGGTGGACGAGAGCATCAAGCGGCTGGCAAGGTGCATAGGGGAGGT
>JANOJK010000479.1:0-3018 GCA_031408165.1 Acidobacteriota bacterium
GTGCTGAGCACGCACATCCTCCCCGAGGTGTCGCAGACCTGCCAGCGCGTCGTCATCATCAACAAGGGGCGGGTGGTCGCCGTCGACACACCGGACAACCTGACGGCGCGCCTGCGGGGCGCGGAAACGCTGTACGTGCACCTGGATGCCCTCGGCGCCGAGGCTGGCGACGTCCTGGCGGCGGTGCCGGGAGTCGCGCACGTCACGCCGGCGGACATGCGGCCGGAATCGGGCGCGTTCGAGGTGCAGAGCGAGCGCGGGCGCGACGTCCGCCGCGAGATCGCGCGCGAGATCGTGACACGCGGATGGGGGCTGCTCGAGCTGCGCCCGATGCGCATCAGCCTGGAGGAGGTCTTTCTGCAGGTGACGACCGAGGAGGTGCCCGGTGAGCCCGCGGCGCCCGTCGAGCCCGCGCCCGTCGAGCCGACGGCGCCCGTCGAGGAGGCTCCCCGTGCGTAACATCCTGGCGATTGCTCAGAAGGAGCTGCGCTCCTACTTCTCGTCGCCGATTGCCTACATCATCATCGGCTTCTTCCTGCTGCCCTTCGGCGTCTTCTTCTACCTGTACCTGACGGCATTCGTGCGGCAGAGCATGCAGATGGCGCAGTTCGGCGGGGCGATGAACATCAACCAGCAGGTCATCCGCTACGTCCTGCAGAACGCGTCGGTGATCATCCTGTTCATCATGCCGATGATCACGATGCGCACCTACTCCGAAGAGAAGCGATCGGGGACCATCGAGCTGCTGCTCACCTCGCCGGTCACCGACGTCGAGATCATCCTCGGCAAGTTCTTCGGCGCGCTCGGCCTCTACCTGGCGATGCTGGCGATGACGTTGCCCTACATGGCTGTCCTCTTCGTGTACGGCAATCCCGAGTGGCGGCCGCTGGTCGCCGCCTACCTGGGGCTGGTGCTGATGGGCGGCGCGTTCGTCTCGCTCGGCCTGCTCATCTCGAGCACGACCAACAACCAGATCGTGGCGGGGATCGTCTCCTTCGTCGTGTTCCTGCTCCTGTGGATCATCGGCTGGTTCGCCGACTCGGCGGGCCCGACGATCGGCCCGATCACCTCCTGGCTGTCCATCACGGAGCACTTCGACGACTTCTCGAAAGGGATCATCGACACCAAGCACGTGCTCTATTACCTGACGCTCATCACGTTCGGCCTGTTTCTCACCTCGAAGTCGGTCGACACCGAAAGGTGGCGAGGCTAGCCATGATGAAACGCATGCTCGGACTCCTCGGCTGGCTCGGCGTCGTCCTCGTCTTCGCGGCGGTCGCCATCCGGTTCCTCAAGCCGGAATGGCAGCCGTATTACAACGGGCTGGCGATCGGGGGGCTGGTCTGCACGCTGCTCTACATGCTCAGCCAGTGGCGCGAGATCGGCCAGGCGTTCGCCGGACGGCAGGCTCGCTTCGGTACGCTCGCGGCGGCCAGCGTCCTCGTGGTGTTCGGCATCCTGGTCGCGATCAACTACCTGAGCACGCGCCACAACAAGCGGTGGGACCTGACCGCGGCCCGCCAGTTCTCGCTGTCGGATCAGACCAAGAAGGTCCTCCAGGACCTGAAGGAGCCGGTCAAGATCCACGTGTTCGCGCGGAGCGACGAGTTCCAGCGCTTCCGGGACCGCCTCGACGAGTACACCTACCAGTCCAAGCAGGTCACGGCGGAATACATCGATCCCGAGAAGCGGCCCGGCCTCGCGCAGCAGTTCGGCGTCACCGCGCTCGGCACGGTCGTCTTCGACTACAAGGGGCGCAACGAGAAGGTGAACTCCGAGGCGGAGCAGGAGCTGACCAACGCCCTCATCAAAGTGATCCAGGGGCGGCAGCCGAAGGTCTACTTCTCGCAGGGGCACGGCGAGAAGGACACGGTCAGCGCCGACCGCGGGGGCTACAACGCGATCGTCACGGGGCTGACATCCGGTAACTTCCTCGTCGACAAGATCGTCCTCGCACAGCAGGGCGCGGTGCCCGACGACGCGGACGTGCTGGTCGTCGCAGGGCCGAAGACTGATTTCCTGGCGCCGGAGATCGACGCCCTGAAGACCTACCTGGCCCGGGGCGGCAAGGTCCTGGTGATGCTCGACCCGGTCATCAAGCCGGATCAGCCGCAGCCGGCGGCACTGCAGGCGCTGTTGAAGGACTGGGGCATCGAGGCGGGCAACGACATCGTCCTGGACGTCAGCGGCATGGGGCGGTTGTCCCTGGGCACCGACGAATCGGTGCCGGTCGCCGCGAGCTATCCTCAGCATCCGATCACCGAGAACTTCAACCTGCTGTCGGCGTATCCGCTCGCGCGATCGATGTCTCCCATCGAGGGTGGCGTCAACGGGCACACCGCCCAGAAGATCGTGGAGACGAGCAAGAACAGCTGGGCCGAAGCGAACCTGAAGAGCCTCTCCGGCGGACAGCCGGCGAAGATGGACGAGGCGGACAAGCAGGGACCGGTGGCACTGGCGTCCGCGGTGTCGGCGCCCGCGACCGCCACCCCGGCGCCGCCGAAGGAGCCCGCGAAGGCAGGGGACACCCCGAAGCCCGCAGAGACGCGCATCGTCGCGTTCGGCGATTCGGATTTCGCCGGCAACGGGGCGCTCGGCATCTCGGGCAACCGCGATCTGTTCCTGAACGCGGTCAACTGGCTGGCGCAGCAGGAGAACCTGATCGCCATCCGGCCGCGCGACCCGGAGGATCGACGCATCACGCTGACGGCCGACCAGGAGCGGCGCATCTTCTATCTCACGGTGCTGATCGTTCCCGGGCTGGTGCTGCTCGCCGGCGTCCAGACCTGGTGGCGGAGGCGTTAGTGCGCGAGCCACTTCGCGATCGGAGTACGGAATGAAGGGGGTCCGATCGTTCCTGGTTCTGCTCGTCGTCGCGGCGGCCCTCGGGGGCTATCTGTATTACGACTCGAAGCGTGAGCCGGGGGACGACAAGAAGCAACGGCGCAGCCAGAACAGCGGGTCGCGATAGATCTGGCTCGCGATGGTTCGGAAAGCTTGTGTTCGACGTCCATTTTG
>JANOJK010000486.1:0-2790 GCA_031408165.1 Acidobacteriota bacterium
GGTCGCCTCACCGAACGCCTGACGGCCCTGCAGTGGGTGGGCTCGACCGGGGGAGGCGCCGGGATCAGCTGGCTCCGTCAGCTCTCACGCGCGCAGGTGTTGTTCGGCGCGACCAGCCGGCTCGCGCGCGCGGATCTCGACGAGGCGTCCTTTTCCCTGACCGGCGTGCGGAGCGCGGTGACGCGGACGTCCGCGCGGCAGCGCGGCGACGGCGCGGTACTCCAGGGCCGGTTTGACCTGTCGCCCCGCGTGATAGTCGAGGGGGGTGCGCGGATCGATCGATGGAGGCTGTCGAAGGCGGGCCAGGCGGAGCCGGCCACGACCCTCACCTTCTTCGAGCCCCGTGTGGGCGTCTCGTTCCGCGTCAGTAACGATCGGACGCTCCGCGTCTCCTGGCTCACCGGGTTCCGGACGCCGACGATGAACGAGTTGTACCGCTCGTTCCGCGTGGGGAACACGACGACGCAGGCGAACATCGGGCTGGAGCCGGAACAGTCGTCAGGGCCGGAAGTCGCCTTCACGGTGCAGCGCGACCGGTGGACCGGCCGGGCCATCTTCTATGCCACGCGCCTCGACGGCGCGATCTACAACCGCACCCTCTCCTCTTCCGCCACGGCGATCGTGCGCGAGCGCGCCAATGGCGACGCCCGCGCGGTCGGCACGGAGCTGGAGCTCGAATGGCGCGCGCCGCGCGTCCTGGCATTCACGACATCGTGGGCCGTGAACGATTCCCGGTTCACCTCCGGCGAGCTGGATGGGAAGCGGACGCCGCAGGTCCCGCGCGTCGGCGGGTCCATCGGTGTGCGCGCGAACGTGGGCGCCTTCAGCGGCGCCCTGAACCTCCGGGTCATGGGCGCGCAGTTCGACGACGACCGCAACGATTTCAACCTGCAGCCAGGCTCGCTCGTCGACGCGCGCGCGGGCTGGCGCTGGACGCGCCGGGCCGACATCTTCGGCGCGATCGAGAACGTGCTGGATCGGGAGATCGACACGGGCAGGACGCCAATCCGCACGGTGGGCGCGCCGCGGATGGCCCGCGCCGGCGTCACGGTTCGCTTCTAAATGCTGAATGCTGAATGTTGAATGCTGAACGTACCGCGGTCCGGCCTTCAGCATTCAGCATTCAGCATTCAGCATTCAACATTCAACATTCAACACGTCCCCCCCGGCCTACTCCCGCGGTGCAGCTGACGGCGCACCGCGGCGGCGCCGGCGGCGGCGGCGGCGGTTCGAGGGCGGAAGAAACGGGGCGGCGAGGACGCTGCCCTCTGGCAGGGGCGCGCCGGGCATCGGTTCGGCCTGGAGCGCGCGCCAGTGGGCCAGGATGTCCGGACGCTCGCCGTGGATCTCGAGCCAGGTGAGCGCGTCGTTGATCACGTGGCGGTGGAGCAGGCTGCGCTGGGCCTTGAAGTTTGCCCGCACGTCGTGCAGCCGCGTCTGCAGCGTCAGCACCTGGTGCAGCCGCTCGACGTCGCGACGCGGCATCGGCAGGATGCCGAGATCTACACGGCGCTCGAGCGCATCGGCCGAGAAGCGGCGCGGCGAGCCCGCCAGCCCCAGCGGCGCGAGCAGCGTCCCGACGAGGATCGCGTTGGTCAGCGTGTCCGGGCTCGCGTCGTAGCGCTGGCGGTAGGTATCGATCCGTGCAAGCGACTCCCACAGGGCGGGGCCCGCCCCGTCCATCTCCGGCGTGATCTCGCGCAGCAGCCCCGTCTCCTGCAGCATGCGGAAGCTCATCTCCGCATATCCCGATCGCAGGATCTTGAAGTATTCCTCGACCAGCCGGGCCGGCGCCGCCTTGCCGATCTCGTGGCGGTGGGTCTCGATCGCATCGAGGATCGGCTGATCGATGTCGAAGTCGAGGCGTGCGGCGAAGACGACGGCGCGTGTCATGCGGACGGGGTCCTCGAGGAAGCGGATCCCCGGATCGCCGATCGACCGGATCAACCGGTTCTCGAGATCCCTCAGCCCGCCGACGTAGTCGATGATCGAGTAGGTGGCGATGTCGTAGAAGAGCGCGTTGATCGTGAAGTCGCGGCGGAAGGCGTCCTCTTCGGGAGTGCCGAAGACGTTGTCTCGATGAATGAGCCGATCGTGCGCGCGCACCTTGGCCAGGCGCGTGCCCTCGGACTCCACCTGCTCCTCGAGCGTGGCGTCTGGCGCGAGCGGAAACTCCGGCGCGGCCTCGAGCGCTTCGTCGACGGCGGGTTCGTCGGATGGCAGCTCGGAGGGGGCGACCTGCCGGCGGAACGTGGCGACCTCGATCGTCTTCGCGCCGAACTTGACGTGCGCGAGGCGGAAGCGCCGCCCGATGATCCAGCAGTTGCGGAACAGCTTCTTGACCTGCGGCGGATGCGCCGAGGTGCCGATGTCGAAATCCTTCGGACGCCGCCCGAGCAGCAGATCGCGCACGCTGCCGCCGACGAGATACGCCGTATAGCCGTGTTCGTGCAGCCGGTACAGGACCTTGAGGGCGTCGGGATCAATGTCGCGACGAGAGATCGAGTGCTCTGACCGCGCCACAACGGTCGGCTCCACCATCGGTGGAGATTATAGCATCAGCGAACCGCCGGTTTCTGCTAAGTGCATCCTGCGCAGCCACTTATGAAGCCCAACCCCGTGTGGTAGCATCGCGGAATGGGCTCCTTCCGCGCGATCCGGGCGCGCGCCCCCCTCGTCGTGCTGGTCCTGCTGGCCTTGCCGGCGATCGCGGCAGCCAAACCGGATCTCCTCACCGACGCCCGCCGCTTCTACAACCAGGGGCAGTACGACCGGGCGCTCGAGAGCGCC